>JAKJDB010000395.1 GCA_022706175.1 Candidatus Zhuqueibacterota bacterium
TGCCGGTGATGCGGGCCATCCTGGTCACGCCGATCTGCCCTCATTCGCTCACCGTGCGCCCCATCGTTCTTTCCGAGCGCAGCGTGCTGTCGATCTCGACACGCGATAAGGAAAAGCCGGTGCAGGTCAATATCGACGGTCAGAATCGTTTCGTCATCCGCGCCGGCGACTGGCTGGAGATCAGCAAAGCCGATTACTCGGTGCGATGGGTGTCGAGCAACAAACGCGATTTTTTCTCGATCCTGAGAACCAAGTTGAACTGGGGGTTTGATCTTTCCATGCAATCCAACAGCGCTCCGGCATAGTGCCCACGCTGTTCTCAGGGTATGCCCCTGACTCGGATCCGCTTGCTCCTTGGCTTCCGGATCCGCGCAAATTCGCATCCAAAGGTTGAGACGGACACAGCTGTGAATAAAGAGAGAGCTAAAACTCCCCTCATGGAGCAGTACCTGGCCATCAAAAGCCAGCACAAAGATGCGATCCTGTTTTTTCGCATGGGCGATTTTTACGAGATGTTCTACGAGGACGCCCGCATCGGCTCGGAAGTGCTGGGCATCACCTACACTTCACGCGCGCACGGCAAAGCGGCGGATGTGCCGCTGGCAGGATTTCCCCACCATGCCCTGGACACCTATCTCAACAAAATGATCAAAGCCGGTTATCGCGTCGCCATCTGCGAACAGACCGAAGATCCCAAACTGGCCAAAACCATCGTCAAGCGCGAAGTGATGGAGATCGTCTCCCCAGGCACGGCCGTCTCCGACGATCTGCTTGAAACCAAACGCAATAACTATCTGGTCTCCCTGTTCGGCGGCGTGCGTCTGGTCGGTCTGGCTGTGGTGGATGTCTCCACCGGCGAATTTCAAGTGAATGAAGTGCCGCGATCGGAATTGATCGAACAGGTCGCCAGCCTCTCGCCGGCTGAACTGCTGGCCGCTGAATCGCAGATGGAGGAGTTCAGCGATCTTTTCAGACAGCTCGGCTGTCCAGTGACCAAACGCGACGACTGGACGTTTCAGGCAGACTATTGCCGTGAGACGCTCACCAGCCATCTCGGCACGCTGACTCTCAAAGGATTCGGACTGGAGGAACTGACCGTCGGGCTGCAGGCGGCCGGCGCGGTGATCAGCTATTTACGCGAGCATCAAAAAGAAAAGCTGGTGCACATCAACCGGATCCGCCGCATGGCCGGCGACGAGCACATGATGATCGACACCGCCTCGCGCCGCAACCTCGAACTGATCCAGTCCATGAATCAACAGCACAAGCACGGCACGTTGCTTTCCGTGCTGGATCGCACCCACACGCCCATGGGCGGCCGCATGCTGGTGCAATGGATTTTACGGCCTTTGCTCAAACCTGCGGCCATTCGCCGTCGTCAGGAGGCCATCGCCGTCCTGTTCCAAGCCACCGCCCTGCGCAACAGCCTTGCCGAGGCGTTGCACAAAGCCGGCGATCTCGAACGGTTGCTGGCCAAATTCGCCACCGCGCGCGCCAACGGGCGCGACGCGCTGGCGGTGTTGACCTCTCTGCGCACCGTGGTGGAGATAAAAAAACTGCTGCAGGAGGCGGCGGATCCGCTGCTGGCCGAATGCGCCGCGAACCTGCAACCGTTGCCGGATCTGGCCTCTGAGTTGGATCGCGCCATCCAGGATCATCCGCCGCTCTCCATCACCGACGGCGGATTTATCAAGCGCGGCTACAGTGTGGAATTGGACAAGCTGCGCGCGATCGCCTATGGCGGCAAAGACTGGATCGCACGCCTGCAACAGCAGGAACGCGAGGCCACAGGCATCCCGTCGTTGAAGGTGAATTTCAACAAAGTGTTCGGCTATTACATCGAGATCACCAATCCGCATCTTTCCAAGGTGCCGGTGCATTACACCCGCAAGCAGACGCTGGTCAACGCGGAACGCTATATCACTCAGGAGCTGAAAGAATACGAAGAGCGCATTCTCGGCGCAGAGGACAAGATCGTTTCCCTGGAGTTGAGCTGTTCGAACAATTGCGCAAACGGGTTCTGGAGTACACGCGCGATCTTCAGACCAACGCCGCGATGCAGGCTCAGCTGGACTGCCTGGTGGGGTTGGCGCAGGCGGCGGTGGAAAACGAGTACGTGCGGCCGGAGGTGGATGAAGGTCCGGTTATCGACATTCGCGAAGGCCGGCATCCGGTGATCGAGAAACTGCTGCGGCCGGGCGAACCCTTTATCCGCAACGATACGTTTCTCGACAACCACACGCAGCAGCTGCTGATCATCACCGGCCCGAATATGGCCGGCAAATCGACTTTTTTGCGCCAGGTCGGCTTGATCGTCATTATGGCGCAGATGGGCAGCTTTGTTCCTGCCGCAAGCGCGAGAATCGGCATCGTCGATCGTGTGTTCACACGCGTCGGCGCTTCCGATAACCTGGCCGCAGGCGAGAGCACTTTTCTGACTGAGATGAACGAGACCGCCAATATTCTGAACAACGCCACGCCGTCCAGTCTGATCCTGTTGGATGAAATCGGCCGCGGCACCAGCACTTTCGACGGCCTGTCCATCGCCTGGTCCGTGGCCGAATATCTGCACAACACGGCGCATCTGGCTGCCAAGACCATCTTTGCCACCCATTATCACGAATTGACGGAACTCGAGCTGATCCTGCCGCGTGTAAAAAACTATAATGTGGCGGTGCGCGAATGGGGCGATAAAATCGTTTTTCTGCGCAAAATCGTCGCCGGCGGTTGTGACCACAGCTATGGCATTCAGGTGGCAAAACTCGCCGGTCTGCCGCCGGAGGTGATCAGCCGCGCCAAGGAAATCCTGCAAAACCTGGAGGCAGAGGCTCTGAACGGTTCCAGCCGGCCCAAACTGGCGGAGCATCATGAGGTGCAGAAGGACAAGGTGCAGCAGCTGAACCTGTTCAGCGAGCTGGAAAAAGCGGTGCGCGAAGAACTGAAGAACCTCGATCCAAACCAGCTGACCCCTCTGCAGGCGTTGAGCAAACTGGATGAACTCAAACAGCTGGCGTCGCGGGAAGAATAGGTACGGCGTATCGCTCTGTCAGCCATCGTGATCGTTTTCTTGAAAAACCATTGAGGAAGGGCAACGTGTGAAAAAAGCCGTTCTGTTGTTAGTCATCAGCCTGGCCGGCGCCGGGAACTCGGCCGGGGCCGCCAAGTTCGCCGGTGAGTTCATGTCTCTGGGCGTCGGCAGCCGCGCGCTGGGTATGGGAGGCGCCTATGTGGCCATCAGCGGAGACGTCACCAGCGGGTACTGGAATCCGTCCGGGCTTTCCAGCCTGAACTATCCCGAGCTCTCGGCTATGCATGCGCGTATGTTCAACGGCCTGGTGAATTATGATTATGTGGGCCTGGCTGCGCCCTTTCGCAAGCTGGAGGGCCTGGGGATCAGCATGGTTCGGCTGGCTGTGGATGATATCCCTTACACCGCACTGCCGCGGCCCGGTCTGCCGGTGGGCGCCGAATATACCAACGAATCCGGACAAGTGCTGGCCAATCGACCCTATATCAGCAAAACGGTTTCAGACGCAGAATATGCTTTTTATCTGAGCTATGGCCGTCAGGCGAACCGCCGCCTCTCCTATGGAGTCAATGTTAAAATGGTGCACAAGGGCGTTGGCGACAACTCGGCCTGGGGTTTGGGCTTTGATGTGGCTGCTCTGTGGAATCCTGTCGGCCGCCTTCAGACCGGCCTCAACATCCAGGATTTCACCACCACGTTGCTGGCCTGGGATACCGGCACGCGAGAGCTGATCAGTCCCACGGTCAAGACCGGACTGGCCTATCCGTTTTGGTTCTCCACAATCCGTACTTCCTTTCTGCTGGCTGCGGACACGGATGTCCGCTTCGAAAACCGTCGCTTTGCCAGCCAGTCGC
>JAKJDB010000396.1 GCA_022706175.1 Candidatus Zhuqueibacterota bacterium
CCGCCACAAACGTAGAGATGTTGAAAATGGCGGAGGTAAAAGAAAAGAAATCGATGATGGTTTCATACACCCGGCCGGCAAAGGAAGCGGCCAGCAGCAGCAGCGAGGCCCAGAACGCCTGAATCAGCAGCGCGTTGTTGGGAGATTTATAGCGGGGATGAATGCGGCCCAGCTGGGGGAAAAAAAGCCCATCGCGCGCCATGGCGAAAACGCCGCGCGCCTTGACCAGCACCTGCGAACTGACGCTGCCGAAGGTGTTGAGCATTACCGCCACAGACACCAGAGCGCCGCCCAATCCGCCGATGGCCGTCTCCATGGCCTCCACCGCCACCCATTTGGAATTTTGCATCATCGAAACCGGGATCTGATAGAGATAGGCGGTGTTGACCGCCAGATAGATCAACAGAACGCCGCTGATGCCGAGGATCAGGGACAGCGGCAAATTCTTGCGCGGATTGCGCACCTCTTCGGCCACATAGGTGGCGCCCTCCCATCCGCTGAAGGCAAAAAAGGCGTAACGCATGGCTGCGCCCATGGCCAGAAACGTGGTCCAGTTGAACTGCTCCGGCCAAAACGGTTGCGCGAAATGGTGCCAATTTCCGCTGTGGCTAAAGCTGACGCCGATGACGCCTCCCAGGGCGATCAGTTTGGCGAGGCTGAGAACGTTTTGCACTTTGCCGCCCAGGCCCACGCCAAAGCAGTTGACCAGTGTCAGCAGCCAGATCACAACCAGCGCAACCAACACTTCAAGGGAACGGGGAAAGGCTGCGCCAAAGGCGATCTTGTTCAATGAACTGGCATATTCGGCAAAAACCATGGAGACCGCGGCGATGGCCGCGGTCTCGGAGACAAAAAACATAGCCCAGCCGCGCAGGAACGCCCACATGGGGCCATAGGCCACGCGCAGAAAGGCATAGGGTCCGCCGGACCTGGGCAGCATGGCAGCCATCTCTGCGTAACAAAAGGCGCCGAGCAGGGTCGCCACACCGCCGAGAATCCAGACGCCGTAAAATGTACTGACCGAACCCACCAGCAGCATGATGGGACCAGGGGTACGGAAAATGCCGGAGCCGATGATCCGTCCGATTAGGATGGAAAAGGATTCGGTGAGTCCGAGTTTACGGTCCAGCTCGGTTTTCTCTGAAAACAGCTCTTCAGGAACAGGAAATTCGGACGGCACGGATTCTCCTAGAGGCTGGAATGCGCGGCAACTCAATCGGCAGCCGAAGCCCGGTTAGTGCCTTTGCCAAAGGCTTTTCATCAAACCGCAGTTAAAATTTATAATTTTTCTTGGCCAGATTATATGCCAGTTCAACCGCCAGTTCCTCCGCCTCATCCAGATCGATCACGTGCTCAGCGGTCAACTCGGCCAGATAACGGCAATCGAGGCGTCGGGCCAGATCATGACGCGCAGGGATGGAGGGAAAGGCTCGGGTGTCATCGATAAAGCCGACGGTGTTGTAAAAACCCGCGGTCTCTGTGGTGGTTCGCCGAAAGCGCAGCATGGCCTCACGGCTGTCCAAGAACCACCAGGCGGGCCCCAGCTTCATCGCCGGATAATGGCCGGCCAAAGGCGCCAGTTCACGAGAATAAGTAGTCTCGTCGATGGTAAAGACGACCAGAGTCAAGCCGGGCTCATTGCCGAACCGGTTCAGCAGCGGTTTCAGATCGTGAGTGAAATCCACTGCGATCGGAATATCACAGCCCTTGTCCGGTCCGAATTTCGCATACACCGTCTCGTTGTGGTTGCGCAGAACTCCGGGATGAATCTGCATGGTCAATCCGTCTTCCACGCTCATGCGCGCCATCTCCATCAGCATATGGCCGGTGAACACTCGGCTGTCTTCAGCGTTCGTCCGCCCCTGGATCGCTTTGGCGAACAGCGCCGCGGCTTCTGCTTCTGTCAGCTGAACAGTAAACGGAGTAAGGACGCCGTGATCCGTGGAGGTGGCGCCCATGGTTTTGAAAAAGGCACGGCGTTTTTCCAGCGCACGAATGTAGCCCCGATAATCGGTGCACTCTTCGCCCGACAGCTCTGAAAGCCGGTCAATGTTCCGGCGCCAGCCCACGGCCATCAGATCGGTGACGTTGTCCGGACGGAACGCCGGAATGATGCGCCCTGCCCAGCCGCTCTGACGAATGGCCTGATGATGCACCAGAGTGTCGATGGGCGAATCCGTGGTGCTGAGCACCTGAATATTGAACCGTTCAAACATGGCGCGCGGCAGATTTTCCGGCTGCGCCAGCGCAGCCGAGATCTGATCATAGATCTCCATGGCCGTTTCTCTGCACAGCCTTTTGCGCACACCCAGCACTTCGTAGAGTTCGTGCTTCAGCCACATGCCCGTGGGCGTTCCGCGAAAAAGATACATATGGTCGGCAACGATCTGCCATATCCGGCGATGATCGGTCTCGGTGGCGCCGCCGTCCCGGCGCGGCACGCCCATGGACTCCAGAGCTACGCCCTGAGAATAGAGCATGCGGAACAGATAGTGATCCGGAATGATCAGCAGTTCAGTCGGATCCGGAAAGGGTGCATTCTCAGCAAACAGCCGGGGATCGACATGGCCATGGGGGCAAAGCAACGGCAGATCCTTGACAGAATGATAGAGATGGTCGGCTATTTTTCTCTCCTCGGGATTCGAGGGAAAATAGCGCTGCGCATGTAACACCAATTTATTCGCCGACATAGTGACTCCAAAGATGAAGGTCCCATTTCTGTTCGAACAGCGATGGGAAATTAGCACTTTTTCGGCAATTTTAAAACAGATTTTATCCACAGGCCGGCATAAATAGCGATTGATTTACGTTGAATAAATCATTAATTTTATGAAAATGTTTTTTGATCGGATCTTTTCACGGATTCTCCATCATCATGTCCCGTTTTCTCAAAAATTTCCGTAAAATGCTGCATCCAACGGAAGAGCTCATCTCCCCGGCGCAGCTGCAGCGTTCGCTGAAATTGAACACCATTGCCGGCACCATCGGCATCTCCTGGTTTTTCATGCTCAGCCCGACAGGCAACGGCGTTACCGGAAACATGATCAATGTGTTCTTTAAAAACCATCTCGGCGGTTCCGCCTCGGACCTCGGTCTGCTGGTGGCCTTTGTCAATCTTACCGCTGTGCTCTATCTGGTCTCCATCCTTATCTACAACCGGCTTCCGTCCATCAAGGGTTATTGGTGGATCAACCACCTTCTCGCCCGCCTGCTGGGCGCCACGCCCGCCGTGGTGGCAGTCTATATTCTGCTCGGCGGCGAAAAGCATCACGGCGTCACTCTCATTCTCTTCTGCGGCGGCATCGCCTGGATCTTTTACAACCTGGCCACCTCCGGCTGGTTCACCTGGATGACTGCGTTGATCCCGGAGAACATCCGTGCCTCTTATTTCGGCCGCCGGGCCGCCATCCTCTATGGCGTCGGTATGATCGCCTTTTTCCTCATGACTCTGGCGCTGGATCTTTTTCAGCAGCACGCGTTTGTCGTTTTTGCGGTTTTCTTTACCCTGGCAGGCATCGGCGGGGTCATCGAAGTCTCCTGCTACCTTTTCATCCCTGAACCCAAGTCCGCGCTGACCAACATCCCCCTGAGCTGGCGCATGATCGTGGAGCCTTTATCCAACCGGAATTTTCGCCAATTCCTCGCCGCCGTGGGATTGTTCATGTTCGCGGTCAATGTGATGGTCCCTTTCACCGGCCCCTATCTGACAGCCAAAGACGGCATCGGCGCGCCCAACATCTGGCTCGGCATTCTCACTCTCAATGCACAGCTCGCCTATATGGCCAGCGTTTCGTATTGGGGCATGATCATGGACCGCCTGGGGCGTAAACCCGTGGTGCTCCTGGGCAGCCTCTATTTTCTTTCAGGCATCGGCTGGTTTTT
>JAKJDB010000397.1 GCA_022706175.1 Candidatus Zhuqueibacterota bacterium
ATGGGAGGAAAATCAATGGGATAAAAAAAGCTGGGATCCGTGGCCGGGGCGTTGATGGTACCCGCCTTGATGGTCACCTCTTGGCCCACCTGCCAGCCGAATTTTGGAACGCCCCACGGCCGCAACCCGTTGGTACCGTGCAACGTTCCGATCTCTGCGGTCGCCGACACGGCGAGAGGAATCTCATTGAGGCCGAACAACGGCGAAAAATGCAGCGGCACTCGGCGCACAACCTGAACCCGAATGCGGCGGGAGGAGGGAAAGGTGACGTCGGCCGTTGAAATCTGCACCGCTTGATTCAAGCAGTCATTGCGCCGGGCGAAATGAATCGAAGTCTCGGCGGCGACATCGGTGCCGTACGGCAACTGGGCGGCCCCGGCCAATGCGGCCGCATCCGCCGCGGTTTGCAGCTGCGCATGCGCGGTCAGCAGGCAGCTGATGTCCACCGCCAGAGCGGCGAACCCTAAAAGGGCCAGCAGCCCGGCGACGCTTAAAACCAGCATGTTGCCGGTTTCATCCGCCATCAGTCTTCGCATGTTCATCATTGTCATCATCCATAAAAGGACTCCGGCTCCTTCCGAAAGGTCGGAGCAGGATAAAGCGCACCCGTTTTTTCAGATTCAGGGCAGTTGCATCGCCTCAACGATCTGGGGGCTGACCATGATCAGCAGCTCACTCTCTTTATTCACGTATCGATGGCTGCTGAAAAGCTTGCCCAGCACGGGTATGGAGCCCAACAGGGGAATTTTGCTTATGGTTTTAGCCGTCTCATTGGACATCAGGCCGCCGATGATGAGATACTGATTCTCGCGCAATTCCACCCTCGATTCGGCACGACGCGCATTGATGTTGGGGATGCGAAAGCCGCTCAACAGGACTCCGTTCTCAAAGTCCAGGCTGCTCACCTCTGCCGTCACCTTGATGTTGACCAGGCCCGAGTCCAGCACCGTGGGTGTAAAAAAGAGTTTGATGCCGTATTCTTCAAACTGAATCGTCACTGTTTGCATGCCGGCGGAGCCGGAGACGATGGGTACCGGAAATCGACCGCCGGCCAGAAAACTCGCCTCCGTGCCGTCCATCACACACAGATTGGGCTTAGCCAAAACCGTCAACAGATTTTTCTCTTCCAGCGCTTTGATGATGGCGCTGACATTTTGCGTGGGGATGTTGACGAAAAAATCGACGGCCTCACCGAGACCGAGCGGATCAGAGGGCGCGCTCACCTTGCCTGCAAAGCTGGCCATATCGACCAGCTCGGATCCGACATGAAGACCGTTCTTGAGCGCGTCCACGCCGAACTCTTTGAGGTTGTTTTTGTTGACTTCGACAAAGCGCACCTGCAGCATGACCTGGTGCCGGCATCGCTCGGCTTGCACGGTCAGCCGGAATTGATGGACGCGATCCTGTTCATCCCAAACCACCAGGCTGGTGACGCCGGCGGCTTTGCCGTTCAACAGCATCTGGGTGGAGGAAGTGACCGAGGCATCAGCGATGTCCGTATTGGCAATGGAAACCCGTCGAATGGCTGCATCGAAATCCATCACATGCGACTGGCCGAGATACACCGTAAGATGATCTGGAGCGGAGGCGGCAAAAACCTGCGCCGCTGCCAGCATAATAGCAATCAAGTACCTTCGCATAACCACCACCTGATGATAATACATCGTCAACGGTCCAACATTATTTCGGTTTTGTCTCTTTGGTTTTGCCCCCTTGCAGCACCACCTCGGAGCGGACATTGGAGCGCAACATCTCGATCACCTGTTGAGGTTCCTCGACCTCCGCCTCAGCGGAGGCCGGCACGACCGGGGCGGCCGCTTGAGGCGCCGGCGCTGAGGTAACGGCAGCCGGCCGGGTGTTGGAGATCAACTGCTGCAGTCGAATGCCGTTGGAGGCCGCGGTGGCGCGATCTACCAAATTGCGCAGCGTCAACTGCAGTTTGCCTTCGTTGCTGGCCAGGGCCAGTTTTTCCGCCTGTTCCGGCAACACCAGCAGAGTGACCGATTGCACCGTAACCGCTTCATCGTCGTTCTTTCTAAAGGTCTGGTCCACGGCCAAAACCTCGATATCCTCCAAAATGATGCGGGTGGTGGCCTCTTCCTTTTTGCTCGAAGGCGTAATGGTGGCCAGGACATCGACGTGCGTGTGCGGCAGAATAAATCCGCTGACGCCGCTGACGACGTTCACCGCCACGGTCATCGCGCGCATGCCCGGCGGAATCAGACCTAAAAAGCCGCCGGCCGAGCCCCTGGGCGCAAGTTTGGATTCCAGAATGGCCTCGCCGGTGCAGATATCCATCTTCACCACACGGCCGACCGCTGAATCGATCACGCTGAAGGTTTGCCCGGTGACCAGATCCCTGGGCCAATCGGTTAAGCGCAGCATCTCCGCCTCGAGTTTGCTGCCCATGGGCAGGCTGGTCGTCGCCACCACCACTCTGGTCATCGCCGCTTGCGGCTGAATAACGATCTGCTTTTGCCGCTGCAGATAGCGATAGACGCCCAAGGTCGCAAACAGACCGGTGATGATGGCGATGGGAATCATCCATTTGGGTTTAAGCAGAAACATGACGCCGTCTCCTTCATCCTTCCCAATGCATCGTTGCGCTGCGCGAAAGCTGAAATGAAGTGTTCAGACCCGGCAGAGCGGCGCCGGTGATGGCACTGTACGTCATGGAGACGGTCACTCGAATTTCGTTGGCCGAATTGGGACCTGAAATCGAAACAGAGGCGCCCGAGATATTGCCGGCGACAAGAGTGTTTTGGGCGGCTGCCCGCGCTTTGCTGAAATCCGATCCGCTGATGGCCGCCACCCGGGCGCCTTCCCGCGCCGCACCGGTCAACACGTTTACGGTCATCCACAGCCTGCCGAATTCGATCACGGCAAAGAGAATGAGCGCGAAAACCGGCAATACCAACGCGAATTCCACCACCGATTGTCCACGATCGTTCTCTCGATTTTTTCGACTCGTTCTGAACAGTTTCACAGCCAAACCTCCAGAGGATGGATACCCAAAGTAAGCACCGTGCCGATGGCGATAGCCCACCCGTACGGCAAGGTTTCGGAAAGCGCAGGTTCCTGCAAAGACGTTCGCGGCAGCCAACGCAATGCGCTGTTTTGCCGGTAAATCCACCACAACGCCAACAATCCGCCGCTGAGGGCGGTAAAAAACAGCACCGACCCGATCAACCGCACTCCCACCGAGGCGCCCACCGCCGCTGCCAGTTTGACATCACCGCCTCCCAATCCGCCCAAAAGATAGACGGGCAGCAGAATCCCGGCGCCAACCGTCATGCCGGCCATGGAGAGATAGACCCCCGACCAGCCGTGGCTGAGATATTGCGCCAGCGTCCCGATGGCCAAAAGCGGAAAAGTGATAAAATTGGGAATCCGCCGCCACCGCCCGTCGTAGTAGATCACACCCATCATAGCCGCCAAGAGTATCAACAAGAAAAAAAGACGCATGATTATTCATCCGAATTTGTCACGACGTGCGCCCATCGATGGACGCACGTCGTGAGTTGAGGATTCAGCTAGATCGCAGTAGCGACATTGTTGATGACGCCGGTGATATTCACGCCTAACAACGTCAAGGCGACGATCGCGACAATCGCAATCAACACCAGGATGAGCGCGTACTCGGACAACGTCTGACCTTTCTGCTGATCGAACAGGCCTTTGAGAAGCCGTTTGATGGTAAGCATGTTGCATCTCCTCTTTTGTAGTAAGTGGGTAGGGGGTTTTACTGGCTGCCATCTTTTATTCAACTTTTATGCCAATGATCACATTTTTCTAACGTACTGATTTACATAAACAAAGAACAACGCCGCCCCTTCGGTCGCTCCAATTCCATTTCGTTTTGAAATGGCAAACCTTTCAT
>JAKJDB010000398.1 GCA_022706175.1 Candidatus Zhuqueibacterota bacterium
CTGAATGATGATATGGATGGCTGAACTGATCTGTTCGCGCATGGCGCGGTCAGCCAGATTGGCGCCGGCCATAAGCACCATGGTCTCGAGCCGGCGCAGGGCATCGCGGGGGGAATTGGCGTGCAGAGTGGTCAGCGAGCCATCGTGGCCGGTGTTCATCGCCTGCAGCATGTCCAGCGCCTCAGCGCCGCGCACCTCGCCGACGATGATCCGGTCCGGCCGCATACGCAGGGAATTGCGCACCAGGTCGCGCTGCACCACAGCGCCCCTGCCCTCGATGTTCGCCGCCCGCGTCTCCAGACGGACCACATGCCGCTGCTGCAGCTGCAGCTCTGCGGCGTCCTCCACGGTGATGATGCGCTCGCTGCTGGGCACATAGCCGGAGAGGATGTTCAGCAGGGTGGTTTTTCCCGAACCGGTGCCGCCGGAGATCAGGATGTTCAAGCGCGCTTTGACCGCGGCGGCGAGCATCTCTGCCATGGAGGGCGTCAGGCTCTGCAGCCGCAGCAGGTCTTCCATGGACAGACGTTGCAGTCCGAATTTACGGATAGAGAGGATGGGGCCGTCCACCGCCAACGGCGGAATGATGGCGTTGACGCGCGAGCCATCGGGCAGGCGCGCATCCACCATGGGGCTCGATTCATCGACCCGGCGGCCGATCTTGGATACGATGCGCTCGATGATATGCATGAGATGCGCGTCATCGCGGAATTGCGTGTTGGTCGACTCTAATTTGCCGAATCGTTCGACATAAACCTGATTAAAGGTGTTGACCAGGATATCGGAAACCGTGGGATCGTGCAGCAGGGGTTCCAGCGGTCCCAGGCCAAAGGTCTCATTGAGGATTTCCTCGCTCAGCCGGTCGCGGTTGATATCCCATGCCAGAGACTCTTCGGTCTGCAGCAGATTCTCTACGACCTCCCGCACCTGCACGCGCAGAACTTCGGCGGGAATGGTATCAAGGACCGCCAGATCGAGTTTGTCGATCAGACGGCGGTGTATACGCTCCTTCAATTCATAATAGGCATGTTGAGTCTGCAGATTCGGATGAAGCATGGCCGCATCGCGCACAGCCGTCTCAGCGGCTGTTGCAGGCCCCTGTTTTCCGTTCCCTCCTCTGGGATCCGTCTTTAAACGTTGCAGCAGGCTCATCGCCGGTCTCCTATTCTCTGACCCATCGTTTGAACAATCCTCTCTTGGTCTGTCTGACCGCCGGCTCTGCTGCTCCTCCCTGCAACAGCTGCAGCAGTTGCGCCACCTGCTGGCTGAAGCGAAGTTGCGGCTTGGTCATGATCACCGGTTCGCCGGTGTTGACGCTTTCGATCAATGCGCCGTTCTCCTGCAGCGGCAGCCGGATGAAAATCGGCGAAGAGATGGATTTTTCAATCAGCTCCAGATCATCGCTCATGCGCTGCGGATACCGATTCAGGATCACCGCCACTTTTTCCTGCCGATAGCCCAGGCGCTGAAAAAGGGCCAACGTGCGTTTAAGATTGTAAATCGCGGCCACATCGAGCTGGGCAATGGTGAGAATGGTATCGGCTTCATCCAGGGCGCGAAGGGTGACCTCGCTGAAATAGCTGTCGCTGTCGATAAAAATAAAATCGAACTCGGGACGCAGCAGATCGATGATCTGCGCAACCGCGGCCGGTGAAATATTGTCCGCCTGTTCCATATTCTCCGGGCCGGCGATAAAAGTCACGCCGCTGTGATGGCGGGCCAGGGTGGAGCGCAGTTGAGCGGTTTCCAGACTGGACAAGTTCTCGACGAGTTCCAGAAGGGAGATGCGCGGCTTGAGATCGAGAAAAAGAGCGGCGTTGCCCAGCTGCATTTTAAGATCCAACAGCAGCACGCGCTTGCCCAGTTGCTTGGCGGCAAACACCGCAAGATTGGTGGCCAGGGTGGTAGCGCCGACACCGCCTTTGACGCCATAGCAGCAGATCACTCTGGCCGGTGTGTGGATTCCGCCCTCCAACGACCGCTTGTGAGCAGAGAGCACAACCCGCTCGATCTCGTCAGCGGGCATCTTGGGGAGAAGAAACTCACACGCCCCCTTGCGCATGGCATGGACGATGAGCTCTGGAGCGGCGCTCGCTGCGGTGCAGAAAAACAGGGTGTGCGGGAACAGGACGCTCCATTTCTCCAGCCATCTCAGTCCCTCCTCCCCCTGGGAAAGATCCAGCAGCGCCAGTTCCGGTTGCAGCTTGTTCAGCAGCGCTTGCGCTGAGGACCAATTCTCGCTGCGACCGGCCAAATGCAATTTTTCTGAGCGTTCGAGGTGATGGAATACGTCCCCGGGTTTGTCCTCGCTGTTGCTGATATAGATCCAGGATAATGCTTTTTCCATAGAAGCCTGTTCCACCAATCATTCTACCAGATGAATGCCGTACAGATAGGTGTTGCCGCTGCCCCAATCGCCGTGCGTCAACATCTCCATAAATCGGCCGTATAGATCCTTGCCCTGCATGCCCTCGATGAAAAAGACCGCCAGGCCGATTACGGTAATCGTGTTGCGGCCCGAGTCAGGCGGGAGGTCCGGATCGTATAGGGGTACAATGCAGATGCGCGGACTGGAAAAGCCGTCATAACCGCTGCCCACCACTTGACCACTGCTGTTGTCCCAATGGGCGTGGGGATCCATTCCGATCAGTTCGTCTACGCCCTGTTTCGTCGGTCCCACCATATTTCCCGGCTCGATTTGAAGGACATCGCCGATCCTGACCATTCCAGAGCAGCCGTTGATAATGTTCTGTTCATATTCTGCTGCGCCTTCGATCGGATTCCCCCGGTTTACCGGCGGATAGTCGCTGGGATAGAAAAAGCTTGGATTGGTGCCCGGAGCGCCGATTTCGCCTGATTTGATCAGCACGCGCTCACCCAGGTCAAAACCGAAATCAGGCACTGCGAACGGCTTGAGGTGATTGGCGCCGGTAATGGAGCCGAGCTCCGCCGTGGCCTCGGCTGTGATGTTCAAATTAGCCATGCCCAAAACAGGCGCGAAAAATAACGGCAGCCGGCGGGCAGACTGCACGCGAACGCGGCTGGAGCTGGGAAAGGTGACATCGCCGGCGCTGACCGCCACGGGTTGACGGATGCATTGATTGCGGCCGGCAAAATCGATGGCGCGCCGCGTGGCCTCAGACCGGCTGGTCATCAGGCCGGCTGCGCCGGCCAGAGCGGAAGCATCCACGCCGGCCTGCAGCTGATTGCGCGCTGTCAACACATAACTGACATCGATGGCCAGAGCCGCCAGCCCCATCACCGCCATCATAGAGATGGCTGCCAGTACAAAAATGTTGCCCTGCTCGTTTCGCAGCAGGTGAAGGCCGAACCGTTTGTTCTTCATGATTACCACTCCCCGGATGGCAAAAGCTGCACACCCTTGATGATTTGCGGAGAAATCATGATCATTAATTCGCTTTCCTTGTTGCTGAAACTGGTGCTGCTGAACAACCGTCCGAGCACCGGCAGGCTGCCCAACAGGGGTATTCTCGACACCGCTCGGACCTGTTCCTGCGAGTACAGTCCGCCGAGAATAAGATAATGGTCCTCTTGCAAGTCCACATTGGTGTCGGTTTTGCGCGTGGACAGGGCGGGGATGCGAAAGCCGGAGAGGGTGATGCCGTTTTCAAAATCAAGGCTGCTCACCTCGGTGGCCACCTTGAGATTGACCAGATTGGAATCGAGGACCATGGGAGTGAATTTGAGTTTAATGCCGAACTCTTTGAACTGAATGGTCACGGTCTGCATGCCGGCGGCGCCGGAAACGATGGGGATGGGAAATTCACCACCTGCGAGAAAACTGGCCTCAGAGCCCTCACGGGCGCTGAGATTGGGCTTGGCCAGAGTGGTGAGCAGATTTTTTTCCTCCAGCGCCTTG
>JAKJDB010000399.1 GCA_022706175.1 Candidatus Zhuqueibacterota bacterium
TGCGCGGGTACGGACAGAAAGATCCTCTGCTGGAGTACAAGGGCGAAGCGTATCAGATGTTTGTAAAGATGATCGACCGCATGAACCGCGATGTGGTCAGCACGTTGTTCCGCGTTTTCGACGTCGGCGGCGAACTGGAGGAACAGCAGCTGCGGCGCGCCGAGCCGCGCAATTACATGGCCACTCACTCGCAGGTGGAAATTTTCAAACAGGGGCAGTCGGCGCCGCAGGCCGCTTCACCGACACCCGCAACATCGGCCGGCCGTACGCCGCCGATCGTCAAAGCCATCAGCATCGGCCGCAACGATCCCTGTCCATGCGGCAGCGGCAAGAAATACAAGCAGTGCTGCGGGAAAAACTTGTAATCGCTTGACTTTGAACGAAATCTTGTTATATTTCATTTCGAGGGGTGCGTCACTGTTTTTGTTCAGGAGAACTGATGAATAAAAGAACATTAGAAATAATAGCTTATATGATACGAGAAATCCGCGAAACCTCTTTTGACGATATTGACTTGCAGTTGATCATGGATATCCTGCAGGAAAAGGGTTTTTCCGAAAACGAAATCTCCGCCGCCATGGTCTGGCTGGTGAACCACGGTGAAACCATCGACCGCATGAACAAGACCGGATCCTCCGCTGTACCACGACCGGTCTGGCGCCAACTCAATGAGTTTGAGCGCACCGCTATTTCCCCCGAGGCCTTTGGCTATTTGTTCCACCTGCGTGAACTGAACATCCTGAACGACGACGACATGGAATCCATCATCGAGCGCGCTGTGAATATGAAGCTACCCAAACTGGACATTCAGGATATGCAGGATTTGATCGTTATGGTGGTGCTCGATGTGGAGCAGAACGCATCCGCCGGATATTTTCAATTTACCGCAAACCGATTGTCCCATTGATTCGCACAGGCAACCTGATCGATTATGAATCGTTCTTCGTCGCTGGAGGGTTCCATTCTGCAGACGCTGATGCAGCAGGAGCAAGCGCGCATAATCGGGTTGTCCGGCTGGAACATCGACGTGCGTCTGGCTAAACACGATCATCGTTCTTTTACTCTGCCGGTGGTTCGCATTAAAGGATGGACCAAAAAGCATTCAGAAACGCCGCATGTAAAAGCGATTGTGGTCGATCTCAAGGAACAGACCTTTCACGTAAAGACGCACACGCGGCAGACGCGCGAGCTCATGCCGCCTTTGCCGTTGACCCTGAACGAGATATTGCTGGATGCCGCCCTTTTCTCTATGAAAGTGGAAGAGCTGCAGTCCGCCATCGATCAGCTGTCGGCGGCTTGCGGCGCGCCGGCGCCGGTGATCGCTTTAGCCGGCCGGCGGCACTCCCCGCTCACCGCCTGGTACGCGGAAGCCCGCGAATGGATTGTCGCTCATTACGGCGTTTCCTATCTGGCTCCCCGCCCGCGACCGATCAAATCGGATCGCGCCGGCGATCTCACATTGTTGCCCGGCCGCCCAGCGTTCACGCCGAAAAAAATGAAAAAGGAATTGGATCACGCCTGCTGGCGGGTCTACACCCGCATCTGGGAACGCGCGGTGGCCTCACAGATGACCTGTGCGCAGGTTCAGCGCATGAATCTGGATGTCGTTGCAGGCGTCGGCGGCCGCTATCTGCTGCACCGGCAGGGGGAGGAACTCCTTGAGCGGGGTTTTCTTCAGGCGCTGCCGCTGCAAAAGCTGGGCCGTTCCACCGCCTTTTTCAGCAAGGACCATCCGCTGTTTCATCCTGGGGACGAACTGACCCTGGTGGAGGTTCAGGCGCAAAGGCGAACCGAGAGGCCGGACTATGTGGTCAGCGCCATCGACCTCTACCGAAGCAGCGTCGCGCCGGCGCCTGTCTCGGCAGCGGATTTTCGTATCGCCCTGGCGCGTCTGCAGGCAGAAGGGTATCTGGATCATGATGAGTTGGGTGTACGGTTGTGCGACCCTGGCCGTCAGACGGCGGAGCGACTGATCAGCGCC
Source organism: Candidatus Zhuqueibacterota bacterium (assembly GCA_022706175.1). The sequence goes on from JAKJDB010000399.1 coordinate 1,982, forward strand.
CGCGCCATGCAAGAGGACGAAGCGAACTGCCCGCTCTGCGGTAAACGCCTCAGATTGGCACAAGGGCCGTTCGGTCCTTTTTGGGGTTGTTCCGATTATCCCCGTTGTCGATTCTCCCGCTCCGTGCATTTAAAGATCTCCTGTCCGCTGCCGGGTTGCGGCGGTTGGGTGGTGGAGCGTCAGGGTAAAAGCGGCAAACGGTTCTACGGCTGCAGCCGTTATCCCGAGTGCACTTTTATCAGCTGGGAAAAGCCGACCCTTCTTCTCTGTCCGGTCTGTCAACAGGCCACGCTGGTCGAAAAGGTGGATGGGAACGGCGAAGAGATTCTTCACTGCTCCAACTGCCGGAGCAGTCGGCCGCGTAACGTAAAGGGCGCCTCTTGATCATGATATCGCCGGGCGAACACCCTGTTCTGTTGATCGACTGGATCGATCGTTTTCTCCGCTGCCAACAGGTTGAGCGGAGCGCTTCCCTTCGCACCCTGGAGGCGTATCGGAACGATCTGCAGCAGCTGGTTGAACATTTGGCTTTGCAGCACCGCTCTGATCAGATCACGGTGGTTCAATTCACCAAAGCGGCCGTCCGCGGCTATCTCGCCGGTCTGGTGCACCGCCGGTATGAGGCCGCCAGCGTGCGGCGCAAACTGGCTACGCTGCGCAGTTTCGGCCGATTTCTGGCGCGTGAGAACGCTCTGTCGGTGAACCCCTGCCTCAACCTGGCGTCGCCCAAGGCGGCCAAACGGCTGCCGGATTTTCTCACTGCACAGGAGATCGAAGCCCTATTGCAGCTTCCGGACGCCTCCACACCTGCCGGAGAACGAGACCGGGTGCTGTTGAAACTATTTTACGCCACGGGCGTAAGAATATCAGAGGCTGTTCAGCTCCGAGTGAGCGATCTTCATTTTCATGATGGCGTTTTACGGGTTTTAGGAAAGCGTAACCGCATTCGCATGATCCCGATGGGGCAGGGGATGCAGAAGGAGCTGACTCGATTTCTCCAACAACGTGGTCAATTGGAAAATCGAACGTTAACGCCGCACGACCGGGTGTTCGTCCGTGAGGATGGACAGCCCTTCAGCCGCCAGCAGATGGCGGCGATTCTGCACGCTTATATGCGTCAAGCGGCAGACCCCAGCAAAGCCCATCCCCATGCACTGCGCCACAGTTTTGCCACCCATCTGCTGGATGCGGGCGCCGATATCTTGGCAGTGAAAGAGCTGCTCGGTCACGCCAGTCTAAGCACGACACAGATTTACACGCATGTTTCAGCGGAACGTCTTAAAAAGGTCTATCGCTTGGCGCATCCCCGCGCCGACAAAGAGACCTGAAGCATCAAGGAGGTGAGGCCCAGAGTGTAAGCACACCATGCAAGCGCAGCGACTGTTCGAACTATCAAGAGGAGGTTATTATGCGTATTACATTCACCGCTCGTCATTTTAAACCCTCGTCTCGGCTGAAAACGCATGCAGAAAACCAGGTCGCCAAATTGAAAAAATACTATGACGGCATTTTAGACGTTGAAATTATTTTAGACTATGTCAAACAGGAGCAGGTGGCCGAGATGGTGGCCAAGGTCTACGGCACCCGCCTGGCGGTGGTTGAGAAAAGCGAGGACATGTACAAATCGATCGATCTTGCGTTGGAAAAACTGGAAAGACAGCTTATACGCTATAAACAAAAATTACAGGAATTCGACAAGGAACGCATCACCCCGATTGTGTAAGATACGTACGGCGCCCCGGGTCCAATGCCCGGGGCGCTGTGGAGAGCAGCAGCCCCTGCGGCTGAAGCTTTGCCATCGGAAAAAAGATCATTGAGAACAGAATGGAAACCCAATCGCCGGTCACCGCTATCACGGTTGAAAAGCTCTTTGAGGATAATTGCGAAGAA
>JAKJDB010000400.1 GCA_022706175.1 Candidatus Zhuqueibacterota bacterium
CCGCTGATCAGAATAGGCCGGTAGATTTCGTTGAAATAGATCAGGCTGTGGTTTTGTGGAATTTTGTACCGGTTTTCCGACTTTTCCTGCATCCAGTGGTGAAAGGCACGCTCCAGATAGGTGTCGGCAAGCCCGGTCCAGTTGTCCGGTCCGGCTGTTTCGAACGGCTCCTCGAGATAGAAGCTCCAGATCAGGTTCATAACCGCATGCGCGATTTTACCGATGAAGGGCGGTGAAAAATCTTCGTCAAACTCCTTGGGGCGCGGCTCGATATGCAGCAAATTCTTGATGCAGAAAAGAAAGGGCTGTTCACTGCAGGTGAAATAGTCATAGAAGGACAGATCAATGGTTCGATCGGGAAAGTCCTGCCGGCGATCGACCGGCAGGGTGAAGAAGGACGGAGGCAGAGCGGAGGACGGAGGGGCTGCGTTAATGGCCTCCTCGGGCAGCAACCCGGCGATGCCACGCCTCTTCAACCCGGGCCACATGCATTTCCCGGCCACGGAAATGAAGCGCCAACTCCTCGACAAAGGAACTGACCTCCACGTTTTTCTCGGTGTTTTTCCGGGCAAGGAGGTGGACCTCCGGTGTGGTGAAGATCAGCCCGGCAAAGGCCTTTTTTTCAGCCATCCGCACCTGCTCGTAGGTGGTCAGTCCCAGCACGCGGCGCTGATGGTCGTTAAACAGAAACGGCGTGACCGGAGCAGACGGCAGCACGCCCTCGGCCAGATTGAGCACGATCACTCGGTCATAGGTCTGATTGCGCGTATCCGGCAGGCTGAGCACCTGTGCCAGAGGCTCTGACGGGGCGCCGGTGGAGAAATGGATCCGTTTCGGCTTGAGATATTCCAGCAAGAGTCGAAGCCAGCCCCGGCTTGTCGCCGTACGGTCAGAACGCTGTTCCGGCGCAAAAACCTCCTGCCACTCCGTGAGGAATGCCAGAGAGCCCAGGGTGTAAAAATCCGCAAGGCTTGAATAAAAAACATCCAAAATGTCGGAATGGTTTTTTTCATCTTCGCTGATGATTCTGCGAATGCGAACGCCGTCCTCGGCATCGATCCATTCGATCAGGCTCTGCATATTTTGCAGGCCAAGGGTGCGTTGCAGTAAAAGTAAAAGCGGTTGGAGAAAAGGCCGGCTGTGTTGCACGCTGCGGTCCTGTAGAGAAAAGAAATCGCCGTGCAGATCGATATAGCGATAGTCCTGTTCCAGCAGGTCATACACCGCTCGTACGGCCTGGTCGCCGAACGCCGCGGGGTCGGGGTAATCGTTTGAACAGATATAGCGGCAAAAATCAACGTCCATCAACGCATCCAGCAGGATCGGCAGGGGCGCCAGCAGGCGGTGCGGATTCGTCTGGTCGGGTTTGACGCTGTTGAGGATCTCCAGCAGATGCGCCAGGAGTCGATAGATGGTGGTTTGCGGGAACGGCAGCAATAACCGCAGGCCGAGCGTGTTCAGCGCAAAAAAACGGTAATAGGGATTGAGCGAAGGTCGGTCCTCCACAATGGTGCATCCGGGATAGCGGCTCACCAGCTGCGAGGCAACGGCCATCATGGAAAAATCGCTCCTGCATTCATAGAGGTGCAGCCGTTCCACCGCGGCTTCGTGGACATCCTGAAAAGAAAGCGGCTTCTCCGCAAATCCAAGAGCCTGGGTTCCGCTGCGCTCGGAAAGGTGATAGAGGACGACGTCTTTATCCGCCTCGGCCAGCCTGGAGAAAATCTGTTTTTCCAAAGGAGTGCAATCAGGCAGATTGAGAAATACGAACCGGTCATACGCGGCCAGATCCATGAGGTCGATCCGCTCCGGTTGCCGGCAAAACAATCGATCCTGAAAATGGTATTTCTCGATGAAGCGGCGGTAAGTCTCTTTGAGTGCGGCCAGATTGTGATAAAGCTCTATCTGCCACTCCTGCACCTCCACCCCGGCGGCCTGGAGGCGGTCAAAGTCCAGCGGTTCGTCCAGCATCGCTTCCTGACACTCTTCCCAGAAAGAAAAAAAGTGATGAGCCAGTTCGATGCTGTGAAAATAATTGCGGATCTTGAACCTGTCCCTCATCTCTGCGGACAAGGAGGCATAAAAGGCCAGCGTTCGTTTCTCCTCGCGCAGAAGAGGGAGGACGGCTGGGAAACAGCGTTCCTTGAATTCATCCCTCTCGAGCCAAAGCGTTGCGCTCCACTGCCAAAGCGATTGAAAGCGGCGGCGGGCGGTTTTGTTCGCCGGTTGCGTCGGCGAAACCAACACCGTCGCTTGCGCAGGCTGTTCGTCAAGCACGCGGCCGATCAGGTCCTCGCGATACGAACAAAAGATGTGTTCGATGTTTTTCATTTCATTGTCGTACGCTTTCACTGGCAGGCAAAGCATGCACGCGACGTTCCAGAGTCGTTGTGGGGAGCGTTCACCTCCCGGCCGCCGTGTGAGCGCACGGTGCACCGGGGCTGCGGACCGCCGGTTCCCAGCGTTCTAGCGATCGCCGGAATAGTGGAAATAGCTCAGCCCGTACAGCCCGAGCAGCATGTCCAGCCCCAACAGCTCTTTTGCCAGCCCTTTTTCCAGTTTTTTCTCAGCCTCTTTGACCAGCCACATGGAAAGGCCCAGCTGCTGATTGTGATAAATCGCAAATGCGATCAGTGATTCATCATCACCGCCGGCATGCGGAAAGAGAATCCGCGCCACGTGCGAGTATAGCTGCGAGAGCAGGCGCAGTGCGGATTCGAACCGTTCGTTCTCCGCCTCCTTGCGAATGCGGGCGAGGAGCGCATCGCCGTCGAGCTGTTCCACCGCAGGGAGAGTGGCTGATGGAACCTGCGCCAGCGTGCGCAGCACATCCTGAATGCGGTCGAACAGCTGATCCTGAGAGTCGACCTGATTGATGCGTTCGCCGGTCACATAGCGGTAGAATTCTCCGGGTTTTCCCAGCAGGTTGCCGATGGCGATGGCCAGCTGGCGCTGCAGGACCGGATTGGCGGTCTCGTGCATACGGGGAAAAATTTCCAGCACCGCTTCGATGACCCCGTGTTTAGAGATGGCTTCTGCGCCTGAACCCAGCATCCGTTCGCTGCGGTTTTCCGCCAGCATTTTCAGCACCCGGGCGATGGATTCTTTTTCTCCGATCTCGCCGATGGCCTGAACAGAGGCCTCCTGCAGCTCTTCTGAACCGCTGTCCAGATTGGCGATCAGATAGGGCAACGCACGCCGGTCGCCGATGTTGCCCAGGGCGCGTGCGGCCGGCACGCGAATGGTTGAGGCGGGGTCCATCATCACATGGATAAGGCGATCAACGGCCTCCACCGCTTTGATGCGTCCCAGGGCGCGCGCCGCCTCTTCGCGCACCTCTGCGTCCGGATCTTCCAACCGGGTCAGGATGTCCGGCACCGCCAGGGTGCTGGAGCCGCCCTCCAGATTGCGCAGAGCCCTGGCCACCCGGCGTGAGTCCTCCGATTTGCCGATCAGTCCGATGGTGCCCAGTGTGCGAAACAGCGACGGCGAGGCGATCTGCTGCAACATGGTGCCGATGGATATGTCGCTGCCCTCTTTGATCCTGCGGATCAAAAAGACGCTGATCAGGGCCAGGCTCATATACACCAGAGCGATGACGTGAAAACTGCGCAGGGTGATGAACGTGCCCAGCGAATACTGAAAAGAGGACAGTGCGTCCGAAAGAAAGCCGCCCACCAGAGCGCCGCAGGCGTTGGCCAGGCCCAGCAGAGCGAAATACCAGGAGATGTAGGTGGTGCGATTGGTCGATGGGGTCAGGGTCATCATCAGTTGGGTGGCGCCTTCAAAAATGGCCGGGCCGAGCAATCCCATCACCAGTGCGATCATTGGAATAAGAAATACGTAATTCGCCGGCGACAGGAA
>JAKJDB010000401.1 GCA_022706175.1 Candidatus Zhuqueibacterota bacterium
AAATCCCCGTACAATCACCCCATTTCCAGCTTGGGCAGGTTTCAAGGCCGTCATAATAAAGCCCGGCGATAAAGTAAGAAAAGGCTTGGTCGTCTTCCGTCCCGTTTTTACCAGCATAGGCACATTGAAGGATTGTCCTAAAGAAAATAGATCAGCCTTTTCCCAGTCGCCGGCGTGGCTCTTGAGTGAATAGAAAAACCAGTGTGTGCCATGTTCGTCCGCGAGTTTGGTCTGGGTGCTGGATTCATATCCAGGAACCTTTTTACGTAAACCGGCTTTTTGATAATAGGTGTAATTGCTGAACGAACGAAGCAGCACCAGTTCCAACTTGGACCCCTGTAACCAATAGCCCGGAGTGCCTCGGTTGAGCAGGGCGACGCCGTACAGTCCGTCGGAGCAATCGACCCAGGTCTGCGCCGCATAATGGCCTTCGGGTCTCGGCGTTGCTGCAAACGGCGTCTCATAGGTCCGTTCGATCTTGTACGTTTGTAGATTAAGGGGGAACGACACCTTAATCATCACGTCGCCGCCGGAGAAATCCTGAATGCAGGTTGCAAAATCAATCCTGGGCAGGTGATGATACAGTCTGACCTGACGCTGCAGCCGGCAGTCCTGAAAGGGACTGATGATTGTGAGGGTCACACCTAAAGCGTCTTGAGTGCAGTGAATGGTGGCAGCGGCATAATCAGCAGTGGACTTTTCTGTCCCGGTTAGGTAGAGAGGCCCTTCCAGATCAGGGTTCTTTTCCTGCATGGCAATAAGCGCATTCCCCGGTCCCTGCAGCAGTTCGTGCTCGAGCTTTTTATCATAGATGGATATCAGATCGCCGGTGCCTGCATGCCATCTGATCGCAAAGAATTCATTCTCCAGACAATCCGTTTCCAGCAAAGAAGGTTTTGCCTCCGCAGCAGCGACGATGCGGTAACAGACAGCTGCAAGTGGAGGCAAATTTTGCGCCAGCCAAACCCAGACTGGACCATCGTTAGAGTCCGTCTCCGTCAACAGGCGCAGCGGATGAAGAACGCCTTGCTCATCCTGCAGCGCAAAAGAAGAATCTACGGGCAGACCGAGTTCCGCGGCCGACACACTGCACAGCTCGGTTCGGGGAAAAGACAGAGTGTTGAGGACGGTGAGGTATCCGGCCTTTTCGGTTTGAAAAGAACTGCGGGCAATCGCTCTTGAATCGTTCAACACCACCTGCAGTTCGGACATGGCGTTCGTGTAAACCGGATCGTGGTGGCTGCCGCCGATGATATCGTGGAAATGGGTGAAGAGCAGCCGCTCCCACAATTTCTGCATGGTCTCAGTGGGATAGGTGGTCCCATTCAAGGAGGCCAACGTTGCCATGACCTCTGCGTTAAACATCGAGGCTTCAGCGGCTCTATTGCGTTTTTTTAATTCAATGCGATTGTCAAAGGTGCCGCGCAGGTCGGCGGCGCGATAGGGTGGATTGAAATCCCAATCCAGCCTGGGCAACTCCCGGCTGGAGGCCGTGATGAGATTCATGTATTCTGGGGCCGTAACAACATGCATTTCGGCGTCAGCCAGGCCGAAGGGGGTCAACAGCTCTTTGGTTTTTTCTTTAATCGTGTCGAATTTTTCCGGCAGCCGGGCCACATCGCTGCCAAAGGGCAGCAGGAGGTGGCCGGAAGGCTGATGCGCCAGATTGATCTCGAGCTGTTTGGAGCTGAAATCATAGCCGCCGGCCAACCAGTGGGTCAGAATTTCAGAGCCATCCGGAGAACGCCAGTAAAAATTGGTCGGCATGGCGTCGAAATTTCTCTCCATAGGAATATCCCGCCAAAAAAAGTTATATTCATAACCGCAACGTGCCAATATTTGGGGTATTTGGGGGATTTGTCCAAAGGTATCAATGAACCAACCGCAGCGCGAGCGGACGCCGAATGTTTCCTTCAGCCATTGCTGTCCCACCAGAATCTGCCGGATCAGAGCTTCGCCGCCAGGCTCAGCCACCTCGGGCATAACGAAAAGACCGCCGACAAGCGCCAATCGGCCTTGGTCCAGCATGGTTTTGAAAAACGCTTTCTCTTGCTCTGAACAGCTGTTCCAATAATCCCGAATGAGGTAAACCTGATCCTGGGAAAAGCGGAAATCGGGACTCTCCTTGAACAGCTTCATGGCGCTGTCCATGATCTCCCGGGTCCAGGAGCGCGTGGTCGCATAGCTCCAGTACCACTCTACATCTATATGCGAATGGGGCATCACCTGAAACGTGCGGCTGGAGATTTTATTTTCATCCGCCAGCACAATCGCCGTAAAGGCCAATACGAGCAGAGCCCCGCAAAAGCTTTTTTCAAAGCAGGTCAAGGCCGATGATATCAGTGTCATCATGGAAAATCCTTTCGGCTTGAAATGTCGGGTTGCAGACTATATAGAAGGCGGCTCTTCGTGGAAGATGTGAAAGAAATATAGTCAAACTCTATTTAGAAATCCATGATAATTTACCGCAGGGATCGTCAGGCTGATAAAATGGGAGGCCTGATAAAAAAGGATTGAGTATGGCCGACAAATGCATTATTTTATCAATGAAGGGATATCTATCATCATTACCGGCATAATTGTAAAACAGCTTTTCTATTTTATTGCAGGGACGCTATGAGACGATGCTTGATCGTGTTCCTTATGCTTCTCCTGACAAGCTGTGCGATAAAGGAGCGTCATGCGCTGTATGACGGGGTTTTGCGGCAAGCCGCAACGCGTCAGTTGGAGGTGCAAAAACAGTTGGTCCGGAATAGATCGGCCGCCCTGTTTACGGTGTTCGAAAGAGATCTCACGAACGCTGAGCGCGATGCCCTGCAATGGCTGTATGCCTGGATGCCGCTCAGCGATCTGGCTGATTACGATGGTCCATTCTATCTCCGTCAGGTGCGCTCCACTCTGCAGGCCCAAAAAGAGATGCCCTGGGGCGCATCCCTGCCGCGTGACCTTTTCCTTCATTTCGTCCTGCCTCTACGGGTTAACAATGAAAATTTAGATTCCGCACGAACGGTTTTATACCACCTGCTCAAGCCTCGTGTCGCCGGCCTTACCCTGCGTCAGGCGGCGCTGGAAGTCAACCATTGGTGTCACGAGCATGTCACCTATCGGGGCTCGGATGGCCGCACCTCCAGCCCGTTGGCCACGATGAAAAACGCATTGGGCCGCTGCGGCGAGGAATCGGTTTTCACGGTTTCGGCCTTGCGCGCTGTCGGCATTCCGGCCCGGCAAGTGTACGTGCCGCGCTGGGCGCACACCGATGACAACCATGCCTGGGTGGAGGTATGGGTGGATGGTCGATGGTATTTTCTAGGTGCTTGTGAACCTGATCCGGACTTGAACATGGGATGGTTCAAAGAGCCTGCTCGTCGCGCCATGCTGGTGCACACGCGAGTGATGGGGCCCTACGTGGGTCCGGAAGAGCTGTTGGCGACAAGTCCGCGCCATTGTGAGATCAATGTGCTGTCTCACTATGCGCAAGTCAAACGGCTGGTGGTGCGGACGATCACTAAAGACGGCGACCCGGTCAAGGATGTCCAGGTTTCATTCGGTCTGTACAATTACGGCGAATTCTATCCGCTGGCAAAGCGAAGGACCCAAACCGATGGCTGCTGCTCTCTGCAGACCGGTTTCGGTGACTTGCTGATTTGGGCCCAGCATCGTGATCAGCTGGGTTATTGCAGGGCTCAGGTCGCCGCGCAGGACACCGTGATGCTTCAGCTCTCGTCTTTTCCCGGCCAGGACCGTGTCGTCGATCTGGATTTTTCCCCGCCCATCTCTCTTCCCGCGATTGCCGATACCATCTCAGCACAGACCTATGAACGGCACCGCATGCGTTTGCGTCATGAGGACAGCCTGCG
>JAKJDB010000402.1 GCA_022706175.1 Candidatus Zhuqueibacterota bacterium
TGGTGTCGCCGCCGAACCGGGTCTGACTGCCGCCGTCGATTACAGTGCCGCCGTCGAGAAACTCGGGCAGTTGAGTGACTATGGTGATTTTCCATGCCTTTTTATTATTGTCCCAACCCGGATCCTGCGGGGTGAGGGCAAAGGCGATGGTATCCGGACCGACATGGTTCTCGGCCTCCGCGATGGCCCAATGCAGAGAACCTTCGCCCGTATCCTGGCAGTTCGTCACGGTGAAAACAGCGGCATGATTGAGGCAGGCGTACAGCAAAAGACAAAATATACTGCGAGTCAGTTTGTTCATAAAATTACCCTTCCCAAACCCCGTTCACGATTAACTTGGTTTAAATATAATACAACAGCCGCAGCAAACCAACAAAATTATTCATCAAGGAAAAACACCCGCTTTTTTTGTGGTGCGGATTTCTTTGCAATAGATAAGAAAAAATGCTATTTTGTGCCATGGCGCGAAAATTGATCAAACCGCCCTGCCTGGTGGCCAGTGACGGCCATGGACAGGTCTTTGAAATCCCTGAGTTGCAGGCGACCGGACGCAGGCTGCGGACGCTGCTGCAGCCCGAGCCCGGGGAGTACCTTCCCATGCCGAACGGCAGCTCGCTCTTTGAATTGCCCGGCCGCAAGCCCGTAGGGTTCGATCCGGTGAAAAAGAAATTAATAACGGTGGAGGCCTATCGCGGCGTGCCGGTGAACGCGGTGGCCGCTTTCCTGGCCCCGGCCTATACTCAGATGTGGCATGCGGCGTTCGTCACAGAGCCCGGCGCCGTCCGCCTGCCCCTGTTCGCCTATACCGCGGTGGGATGGCGGCGGAATCAGTTTTATGTCCCTGCTGTTCGAGTCGATGCGGACGTGCGCCAGGATCCCGAGCAGTTCGATCAACGGTTGATCCATCGCCGGGCCAACGCGCTGCTGAAAAAACACCCGCGTAACCGGCTGGTGGCGCATCTGGTGGAAAACTGCGTCATACGCTATCACTGCCCGGCGGCGCAAAACTGGGCCATGGGCCGCTGGGAAGCGCCGATCCCCACCAGCCCCTCCTGCAACGCGCGCTGCCTGGGCTGCATCTCCCGGCAGCCGAACGGAGAGGTGAGCTCCACTCAGGACCGGCTTGAGTTCGTGCCGAATGTGGAAGAAATCCTCGCCTATGTCGTGCCCCATCTGGAAAAAGCGGAACATGCGGTGGTCAGTTTTGGTCAGGGCTGCGAAGGGGAACCGCTGCTGCAGGGAGAGCTGCTGGTCGAAGCGGTGCACGAAATCAGAAAACGGACCAAACGCGGCGTCATCAACCTGAACACCAATGCAAGCAGGCCGCAGATCGTGGAAAAATTATGCGAGGCCGGATTGGACAGCATTCGCGTCAGCCTGAACAGCGCCCAGCCGGAGATGTACCAGAAATATTTTTCCCCGCGGGGATATGGATTCAACGAGGTGATGGAGTCCATTCGCACTGCGGCCGCTTACAACCGGTGGATCTCGCTGAATTATTTTATTTTTCCGGGATTCACCGATCATCCGGAAGAAACAGCCCATCTGCAAAAACTGGTGCGGCGCTACAACATTCCCTTTATCCAGATGCGCAACCTGAACATCGATCCAGAGTGGTACATCGAAACACTGGCACTTCCGGATGGGGGGAAAAAAGCGCTCGGCATCAAAGCCTGGATGGAACAGCTCAAACAGCGGAATCCGTTCATCCACTTTGGTTATTTCAATCCGCACCGCGAAGCTATGGCTTCCATGGGGTGGGTTGGTTGATCATCGATTTGAATTCTGGTGAGCCTCTGATGAAAAAATATTCTCACTACCTTTTTCCGGCGCCGGCCATGCTGATCGCAGCCATCTCTTTGTTCTTTCACTATACGCCGGCCATCCGCGATGCGGTCAGCCAACTGCCGGCACAGGGATTTGATCTGCGCATCTCCTGGTGGCGAGTCCTTTTCGAGCCTTTAGTCGGCCCACTGATCTTTCTTTTGCGCAGCACAAAGCCGATCTCGCTCTATGGAGCTCTATTCATCTGGCTGCTTGTGCTCGCCCTGGCCGGCGGCTGGAAAAAACACGCCTCAGTGATCGTAAACCTGAAACGCTGGCTACGGAGTTGGCCCCTTTATTTCGGCTGCGCGGTCGCCCTGTTCCTGATCGCTGTTTTCGCTCCGCTGCCGGGTGAGACCATCGTCAATCAGCGGCCGGAGGTCATCCTGGTGAACTTGCACAGTCACAGCCATTACAGCCACGACGGCATCATCTCGCCGAAGGGGCAGCTGGCCTGGCACCGCCGGCAGGGCTTTGACGCTTTTTTCCTCACGGAACACAACCATTTTACCAAAACGCTGGAAATCGTCGAGCAGCAGCGCAGCGGCCGGCTGCCGGAGCATCCTCAGATCATGGCGGGCATGGAATATTCAGGCAGCAACCACATCCTTCTTTTGGGCCTGCACCGGGTTTTCAATGCAAAAGATTATCCCGACAAAGCCGCCATCGATTCGGCGCACAGCCAGGGAGGCGCGGCGATCGTCGCCCACTGGTTCACTCCGGCGCGCAACACCCGCCCCCTCTCCTTCTATGCAGATGCCGGCGCCGATGGTTTTGAGATCGTCAACAAATCAGAAGGCGCCTTTCACCCTGGATCCAAAGCGCAACCGGTCATCGATTTCTGCCGCCGGCAGGGTCTGATCATGACAGCTGATTGCGATTATCACGGGTATGGCAATGTGTGCCAATCTTGGACCGGCCTGACGCTGCCGGGTTGGCGAACCCTGAATGCTGAGCAACGGCAGCGAGCCATTCTCGACATCCTCAGAAAAAGGCAACAGGACAAAATAACCGTCCTGGCTCTGAACGACCGTCCCACAGGCTTGTTTCCAGTCTGGTTGCGGCCCATGCAGTTTTTCTTTCACTATGCGGCCACACTGAATCTAATTCAGATCACCTCCTGGTTCTTTTGGATGGCCCTGGCCGCAGGCCTCGTCCGTTTCAGCCGCGGCCGTCTGCTGGAAGGCCTCGGGCTGCTCAGCGCTGCTTTGATGATCGGCAATGGATTCTACATGGTCTTCATGGGTCTGCCGCTGCGGGGATTCAATGAGCTCTATCTTGAAATCGGCCCCTATTTTATCGGACTGGGCCTTTGCGTCTTGGCCTCCTCAGTCAAATATTGTAAAAAAAATTAAAATTGTTTATGCAAAATTCCACTTTTGTTCGTATATTCACTCTAAAGTGAGCATCGGGCAGCTAAGTAAAGGTGAGAGGGTTCGCATGGAATTAACGGAAATTAGCATCAGGCTCAGGAACGAGAGCAAACTCAAAGCCTTTGTTAACGTTACCTTTGACAACGTCTTTGCAGTTAAAGGGCTCAAGATCATCTCCAGCAAAAAAGGTCTCCTGCTGTGCATGCCGAGCCGCAAGTCTGAAGACGGAACCCAAAGGGACATTGCCCACCCCATCACCAAAGATTTTCGCACCAGAATGGAAGAGGAGATTCTGGAAGAGAGGGCGGATCGTGGGGAGTATGTTTTGGATGCGTCTGAAAAGGAGGAATGGGCTTACGTCGATGACGAGCTCTAGCTTTTTCGACAAACCGAAACAGGACCGGCACCCAGGCGCCTGAGCCAAGCGCCGGTAAAAAAACGTTAAAGAGGTTTACCCGAGTAAACCTCTTTTTTTTTGCCAACCTTTTCATCTTTCGCGGGTCTATTACTGTGACTATGGACGAGAACGAAATTCAGCTGATTCAAAGGGCGCAACAGGGCGACCGGGCTGCGTTTTCACGGCTGGTGCTCCTGCATGACCGCCGGATTCTTCAAACCGCGCACGCCATCCTCAACGATCTGCCGGACAGCGAAGATG
>JAKJDB010000403.1 GCA_022706175.1 Candidatus Zhuqueibacterota bacterium
GAGCAGGGTTTTCTCGCTGCCTTTGATCGAGAGAGTGCAGGCTTGAACGCTTTACAGCAGGAGGTGGAGAAAAAATATCAGCTGTATTGTGCCGGCTATTCGCACATGGACCTGGCCTGGATGTGGCCCTGGGAGGAATCCGTGGAAATGGTGCGCAATACCACGCAATCGGTTTTCAACATTATGCAACGGTTTCCTGATTTCAAGTACAGCATGGGCCAGGCCCATGCCTATGAGTGGCTCGAACAGCAGGATCCCAAACTTTTTGCCCAAATCCGGGAGAAAATTCAGCAGGCTAAATGGGAGATCGTCGGCGGGCAATGGGTCGAACCGGACGGCAATCTGCCGTCCGGTGAGAGTTTTGTCCGGCAGTCGCTGTACGGCAAACGCTATTTTCGCAAAAAATTCGGCGTGGAGGTCAAGATCGGCTGGCTGCCCGATTCCTTTGGGTTTAATTGGAACCTGCCGCAGATCCTCAGCCGTTCCGGCTACACCGGGATGGTCGTCACCCGGGTCGATCTCAACGACAGCCGCGATTTCCCCCACCGCCTGTTTTGGTGGCAGGGGCCGGACGGCAGCAAGTTGGCCACCTATGTGATGCGCGACGGCTATATGCACGATCTCACCGGTGAACAGCTGGTCGATTTCATCGCTGAGGAGAAAAAAGAGCTGAACATCGGCAAAGAGCTGGAACTGTACGGAGTCGGCAATCACGGCGGCGGTCCCACCATGGCCATGCTGGAACGAGCACTGCGCGCTCAGACCGCCCCGGCGTTTCCGAAGATGAACCTCTCTTTTGCCGAAGATTTTTTCAACGCCCTGTCCACACAGGACCGGGAGAAATTGCCCACCTGGAGTTCCGAGCTCTATCTGGAGAGCATGCGCGGCTGCTACACCTCTCAGGCAAAAACCAAACAGCACAATCGGCTGGGCGAGGCGCTGATTCAGACCGCGGAAAAAGCCTCGGCGCTGGCGAGCCTGTACGACTATGACTATCCGCAGGAGAACCTCTTTTCGGTGTGGCGGACCGTTTTATTCAACCAGTTTCATGATATCCTTCCCGGTACCTCCATCAACCGCGTATACCAGCGCAATGAAAAGGAATATGCGCAGAGCGAAGGGTTATCCCGAATGCTGACGCAGCGGGCGTTGGAATCCCTTGCGCAGCATATCGACACCCGCGGTCCCGGTGAAGCGCTGGTCATTTTCAATCCGCTCTCCTGGTCGCGCACCAGTCCGGCTGTGGTGGAGCTGAATGACCAGGAAAAAGATAAATCGTGGTCAATTTTGGACGAACAGGGCAACACCGTGGCCACTCAGGTGATCGACCGGACTCCCATGGGCGCAAAACTGCTGTTCATCGCCCGCGCGGTCCCGTCCCTGGGCTATAAAACCTACCGGCTGGTGACCAAACGGTCTCAGCCCTCACCATCGCAGCTGGCGTTCACCCGGACCGACATGGAAAACCGTTTTCTGCGGGTCACCCTCGATCCTGCGACCGGTTTGCTCTCCGAGGTTTTCGACCGTCGCCTGCAGCGAGCGGTGTTGAGCGAGCCGAAGGGAAACCTGCTGCAGGTTCTGATCGACGACGCGCACGATGCCTGGAATATGAATGTCAGCCAACCCCCTGTGGATCTCACCCGCCCCCGCGAGATCAGTCTGGTGGAATACGGGCCGGTGCGGGCTACGCTGAAAGTCGTGCAGGCCTATCAGGGGAAAAAGCGAGAAGAGCCCACGCCGGATTTCCCCACCTCTTTTTTCACCCAATATATCTCGCTGTATGATGGACTGCCCTATGTGGAGGTGCGCAACGAGGCGAGCTGGTGGGAAGAACACAAAGTGCTGAAAGTGGGATTTCCGCTTACTGTGCATGCCCCACAGGCGCGTTACGAGATCCCTTATGGCAGCATCACCCGGCCCACCGGTTCAACGACGCGGTTCGAGAAGGCGCGCTTTGAAGTGCCGGCACAGCGATGGGCCGACCTCTCGGCCGACGGCTATGGCGTCAGCCTGATCAACGATTGCAAGTACGGCTATGACGTCAAAGGCAATGTGATGCGACTGACCCTGCTTCGATCATCGACCTATCCGGATCCCTCGGCGGACAAGGGATTTCATGAGTACCGCTATATTCTCTATCCTCATGCAGGCGATTTTCATCAGGCCGGAGTGGTGCAAAAGAGCTACGAGTACAACGAACCCCTGCAGGTGCTGCGCACCCAGGCGCACAAAGGGGAACTGAGCGGCTGTCATTCGTTTATCACGGTGGAATCTGATCATGTCATTTTGAATGTCGTTAAAAATGCGGAAGAGGGGGAAGGGTGGATTCTGCGGTTTTATGAGACAGCGGGAAAGGAGGGGGCGGCAGCGGTGCGTTTTGACCGCTCGATCAAACGGGTGGAGGAGGTGAATCTGATCGAGGATCCGCTGCAGTCGATCCCCTCAACCAGGGATGCGTTCGTCTATCAGATCAAGCCCAATGAGATCCGCACCTTTCGGGTGGAGTGGCGCTAGTGTGTACTAAAACCGGCTGCAGTGATAAAGAAAAATCCCTGCCGCCACCGCCACGTTCAGCGAGTCGGTACGTTGGGCCATGGGCAGGGTGATGCGTTCGTCGCACAGGGAAAGCCACTCGGAACCCAGGCCCTGACTCTCTGTGCCGAACAACAGACCGCAGCGATGAGGCGGTGTGTAGGCCGGCAAAGAGGCGGTGGCGTCGTGCAGCACTGTGGCGACCAGCGATACGCCGTGGTCCGTGCGCAACCGCTGTAAATCCTTGGCCAGATCCAGCGACTGGGCCATGGGCAGGGCGAACACCGCTCCCATGGACACCCGCAATGTGCGGCGGTAAAAGGGATCGCGGCAGCGTTCGCCCAGAATGACGCCGGTGACCTCAAAGGCGGCGGCGGTGCGCAGAATGGCGCCGAGGTTTTCCGCATCGTTGATCTCCGGACAGATGACCAGCAGGGCTTTTTCATTCACAGACGGCATCCAGTGGTCCGCTGCAGGCAGGGCGCGGCGGACACCCAGGGCCAGCGCCCCGCGATTAAAATCATAGCCCGCAATTTGACGGATCAATTTTTTATCTACCGTATAGACCGGGAGGTCGCGGTCGGCTGTATCGGCCGCCAGCTTGGCGCAGCAGGCCTCTTCCACCAGCACGCTGTGGGTTTCGTAATTACTGTGCAAAAGACGGCGAACCAGATGTTCGCCCTCGGCCACGAACAGGCCATAGCTGTTCAGCAGCTCGCTCTCCTTGACCTCGCGGAACAGGGCGATACGGGGGTCGTCGATGGAAAGGATGGGGATTGTGTTCATGAAAAAAAATACGGCATTCAGCTGAAAAGAACAAGGAAAAATCTATGGATCATGAAAGACTGCAACGGCAATTGGCTTTTATTCTGGAAGCGGATAAATTAAAGGGCGTGCTCCGGCGGACGTTCGTGCCGGGTCAGGACCGCTGTGAGAATTCGGCGGAACACAGCTGGCAGGTGGCGTTGATGGCCTGGATCCTCGCTGAACACGCGCAAAGGCCGGTGGACATCTGCAAAGTTATAAAGATGATGCTGGTGCACGATCTGGTGGAGATCGATGCCGGCGATACCTATGTCTATGATGCGGCTGCTCATGCGAATAAGGCGGAGCGTGAACAAAAAGCAGCGGATCGGCTTTTCGGCCTGTTGCCCGAGGATCAGGCGAGAGAGTTCCGGGCGCTGTGGGAAGAGTTCGAAGAGCGCAGCACCATGGAGGCCAAATTCGCCCGCGGCTTGGATCGGCTCATGCCCATGCTGCATAATTATCATACTCAGGGCCGCTCCTGGCTGGAGCACGGCATAACCCGAGAGCAGGTGGA
>JAKJDB010000404.1 GCA_022706175.1 Candidatus Zhuqueibacterota bacterium
CGGCATCGCGGTCAGCCGGAATATCGGCTGGCGAAACGCGCGTTACGATTGGGTGGCTTTTACCGACGCGGACTGCCTAGCGCCGTCCAACTGGTTGACCACGCTGATGACCGGCATGCAGCGCCATGCCGTGCATTCGTCGAATCTGGCCGCTGTCGGCGGATCCAATGTGCCGCCCAGCGACGATTCTGTTTTTTATCGCAGTCTGGGGCTGTTTTTAAACTCTTTTCTGGGCAGCCACAGTTCAGTGCAGGGCCGCTGTTTTCAACAGGATCAGAAGGCGCCCCATCTGCCGACGCTGAACGTGTTGTATAAAAAGTCCGCCCTGCAGCGAGTGGATGGCTTTGATGAGACCTTTTACAACATTGGAGAGGATCGCGATCTCAGCTATCGGCTGCAACAGGCCGGGTTTTCCATGTATTACCTGGCGAATGCGACCATCATCCATGGACTGCGATCCACGATGCGCGCCTGGTTTCACAACATGTTCGTATACGGCAAAGGGCGGATGTGGTTGATGCGCCGGCATCCGCACGAGATCGATCCGCTCCTGCTGCTGCCGATGGGGTTGGTGGGCTTGATCCCGGCCGCCTGGTGGTTTCCGTTGTTGCCGGCCTCCTATGGGGTCAGCATGGTGTGTTACAGCCTGTGGATCGCCATGCGCCATCGTCAGCCGGCGCTCACTCTGCCTCTCTGCGCTCTGTTTATCGGCACGCATGTGTGTTACGGTGTGGGGCAGTGGTACGGCCTGGTGCACGACCGTCCTATGAATAAGCAGACGGATCGCTGCGACCAGGCGTTGTCCGTAAAATGATTCGGAAAGACGAAATGAATATCTGGTTTTCTTTGGAACGCAGACTTGCGCTGAAATCGATCCTAGTGGCAGCGCTGCTGATTCGTCTGCTGTTCGTCTGCCTGTTGAATCCCGACAACTATTATTTCAGCGATGCCCGCCATTATGATAAAGCGGCTCACAGCCTGCTGAACGGACAGGGCTTTGGTGAAAAATATCACCGTGCGCCGTTGTATCCGCTGGTCATGGCAGCGGTTTACAGTTTGTTCGGCCGCTCTTTTTTGTCCATGCGTCTGTTTGAAGCGGTCCTGGGTGTGCTGTTGTGCTGGACGATCTATCGTCTGGCCGCCATCCTGTACGGCGAGCGGACGGCGCGATGGGCTGCTCTGCTTGCCGCGTTCTTTCCGCATTTCATTCTCATCACCGGCATTCTCTATCCGACCAATCTGTACGCTCTGCTGCTGACGCTCTCAGCCTATTGTCTGATTCAGGGCGAGCGAAGCGGTAAAAAGGTCTATCTGGCGGCCAGCGGCGCCTCGGCCGGATTGGCGATGCTGACGGTCGCTTCATTTTTTTTCATCGCGCCGTTCTGGATGATCTGGCTGCTGGGGACCAGGGGCAAACCACGATGGGCGTCTCTGCTGCTTTTTGCCGGCGTCATGGCCGTGGTTCTTGCGCCATGGACCGTGCGCAATTACATGCACTACGGCCGCGTGACGCTGTCGCAGCCGTTGCCGCATACCGCGCTGCCGAATCTGCAGGATCGCGCGGCGCAGGAGCAGGAGATCGCTTCCGGATTCCAGTCCACGGTCCGTCACTTTAAAGACCACCCCACCGGCACCAATGAGGACGGCTTGCTGAACACCATTCGTCATTACCTGCTTCATCCCGCCGCCAGTGTGCAGCACATGGTTTATGAGCTGGGACATTTCTGGGCGCTCTATCCGGACCGGCTGGACACCGCGCAGCCCGCTTATCGCGCCCAGCTTCACGCCAAGGACCACCGCATGCAAGTCCATGGCGATTACTGGCAATGGGTCAAATGGCCCAGCATTCTGGTCATGGCGCCGATTTTTCTTCTGGCGGCCTATGGAGCGGTGCTCTCCTGCCGGCTCGACCGCCGCGTCACCTGGTTGTGGCTGCTGACCATCATCAGCTTGAGCGCGGGATACTCGATGATCTATTCGGAGGTACGCTATCGGATTCCCATCGAGCCGCTGATTCTGATCTGGACAGCGTTGGCCGTCACGGCACTGCTGCAACGTGCCGGCGCAAGGGAAACGGAGATGGCCGCCGTGTCACAGCAAACAGCAGAATGTAACTAGAAGGAACCGGGATCCCTTCATGCAAACGGCAGTGAAAAAAATGCTCAGCTGGCAGGCGGCGTTGTTCCTGGCCGGCGGCTTGCTGGCCGGCTTTCTGGTCATCCGTTTTTCCGATCTGCCGGGCCGCTTTGCTCCAGTGGCCATCCTTGCGCTGGCCTTCCCCTTTGTCGCCATGATGGCAACCGATTTCCGTCGCTTTCTGCTCATGGCCGTCACCCTCAGTCTGCCGATCGCCTTGGACGTCAATTTTAAACATCTGTTCGAAAACCAGGCCGGCGCGGCGACGATCGGCGTGTCGGTGCGCGATGTTCTGGTGGTGCTGCTGCTGCTGTGGTGGATTGTTGAGACCGTGGCGCTGAAAAAGCGCTCTTTCCATTTTTTCCCGCGCATCACGGTCCCGGCGTTTTTATATCTGGAGGCGTGCATTTTGACGCTGCTGTGGGCGCCGCGCAGCGATCTGGCGATCATGGAGATCGTGCAGATGAGCAAAGCCCTGATTTTGTATTTCATCGTCGCCAATCAACTGCGCAGTGAGGACGACGTCCGCCTGGTCCTGCGCGTACTCACAGCGACTGTTTTGTTGGAAGGAGCTCTCGCGATTCTACAACTGGTCAGCGGCCGGTCGCTCGCCCTGGATCTGTTGGGCGAGATGCAGGTGGATACCGGTGAATACGGCCGCCTGGAACGCGTCGGTGGAACCCTGGGGCACCCCAACCGGCTGGCCATGTATCTCGAACTGCTGTTGCCGCTCTGCTTCGGTCTGTCGCTGCTGGAAAAAAAGCGCGGCCTCAAACTTTTTGCCGGCCTCAGTTTCGGCTTCGGCTTGGCTGGAATGATCCTGACCGGCTCGCGGGGCGGCTGGATCGGAGTGCTGGTTGCCATGCTGCTGTTTTTTTTCTGGCTGGTCCGCAACCGGCATGTGGCGCTGGGACGAATTTTACGACTGGCTGTTTTTTTTCTCATCATTTTATCCTCCGTGGGCCTGCTGTTCTCCGAGACCATCGAGAACCGTCTGTTCGGCGAAGACTATAATTCGGCCATCGGCCGCATCCCCATGTTTCAGATCGCCTGGTCCATCATCAAAGACCATCCCTTCGGCGGCGTCGGCATCAACAATTATGCGGTCGATATGCGTGAGTACAACGACACACTCATCGGCCGACGCTTTACCACCATCGCACGGCCGGTGCACAACATGTATCTGCTGATCGCCGGAGAGACCGGTCTGCTGGGATTGTCGCTCTTTCTCTGGTTGCTGATCGTAACCCTGTCGACCCTGGTCAATTGTTTTCGCAGCCGGTCCGCTTTGGTCTCCATCTCTGCCATCAGCATACTGGCCGGGCTGTGCGCCTTTTCCATACACGGTTTTGTCGACAAGCATCCTCCAGGCGGCAACGCTCAGTTTTATCTCTTGCTGGCCTTGACCGCTGCGCTCTATGTCCTGCCGGACGGGGAGACGGTGTGCTGAAGAAAATGGCGTATCATATCGGTGGCGTCTCACTGGTGTTGTCGGTGATTATGGTTTTCGCCTCTCTTTCGTCGCTTTTCCTCGGCCGCCTGTTGTCGGATGCGGATTTCGGCGAGTTCAGCCTGATCCGCATGCTGGTGTTGTTTCTGCCGTTCCTGGCGATCTGGGGACAGGGCATCGCCACCGCCCGTTATTTCAGCAAGCATCCGCCTTCCGAGTATGACTGGCCAGGGGCCATGGTCAAGGTCCTCACCGTGTCGGCGGG
>JAKJDB010000405.1 GCA_022706175.1 Candidatus Zhuqueibacterota bacterium
TTCGGGCTTTCTCCCACCGCCCGCTTGAACACGCTCACCGCCTCTTCCGGCTGCTTGAGATAGATCAGACATTCGCCCAACCGATACAACGACATGGCGCTCATCAGACGTTCGTCGGATTCTTTGGCCGCCAGACGATAGGCGTCGGCCGCCATATCGTAGGCGCCTTTTTCATAGTAAAGCCCGGCCAGTTCGTAGCGCGCCTCTTCGCGCAGAGATTTCTCCAGGCTCTTGTTCACCGTCATCTCGCGGAACATGGCCTCGGCTTTGTCGAACTCTTGCAGGCCGATATAATTTTTCGCCAGAAAAAGACGCGCTTTGGGGACGAACTCGCTGTTGGGGTATAGTTGAATGATCTCTTCGAATTTACGCTGCGCTTTGCTGTACTCCCGGCGATAATAAAAACACTCGCCGCACAGGATCAGGGCGTCGTCGACCCACCGGCTCTTGGGATAAAACTCGAGCAGGCTGGAGGCTTTCTCGATGGCCTTCTGATAGTTCTGCATTTCAGTGGCGCCGGCCCGGTCCGCTTCCGACTCGGTGGACAATCCCTGTTTCTTCATCTGCTGCTTTTCTTCAGGAGAAAGCTCGACGATCTGAGTGCGCGTCCGTTTCTTGCGCTCCTTGCCGGCCATGTTGTAAAACTTTTGCGCATTGTAAAAAGTGTTGTAATAAGCGCAGCCGCTGAGTAGCAGGGGCGCCAACAACCAGAGTATGTAGGTTTTTTTAATACGCATAGTCTATGGAAAATAAAGAGTTTTGGCGAAAATAACAATTAAAATTTAACCCAGGTACTTTAGCCGGTCACTCCTATCTAACACGCGGAAGAACATCAAGTTCCATCTTGGAATGGTAACAGGCGTGATTTTTTTATTCGCAGGGCATGCTGCGGCTGAACGAGTAGGACTCAACCGGCGAGGGCCTGCCACTTTTCCACAATAAGCAACGCCAGCAGGCCGATCAAAGGACCGGTGATCAGCGCGGGAAAAAGCAAAAGCGGCAACAAACGAAAAATCTGCGCATGATGGACGATAAGCCAATAGGCCGCCAGCAGCTGAATCGAATTATGCACGAGCGCTCCGATCAGGCTGACGCCTATGGCGCTCAAAGAAAAGCGGCGGCAGCCTCTGACCCAGGCCATGGCCAAACTGGAACCAACACCGGCGCTGAAGGCCAGCCAAAAAACCGGCGTCATAAAGGTGCCGACGATCAGCGAGCCCAGCAGCACTCGGGCCACGGTGACCAGCAGTGCAGAGCGGCCGTCGAAGCGGTAGAGCGCCAGCACCGTGGCCAGATTGGCCAGACCCAGTTTGAACCACGGCAAGGGACGCGGCAACAGCGTTTCAAACACGAACAGGATCAATCCTGCGGCGATCAGCAGTCCGAGCTGCAGCCTTTTTTTTACAAAAGATGGGTGAATCAAGGGCCCCTTCACTGAGTGATCAGATCGAAAGGATGTTCCGTTCCGCCGTTGATGCGCACCACCACGCGGTTGGGCACGCACACCAGCAGCTCGCCGCTTCGGCGGATGGCGCCGCTGTGCACGCAGATTTTCTGCGGACAGTGCGACGCTTCGATGCGCACGCGCTGGTCCTGCACCACCAGCACCATCTCGCCCAGTCTGCCTGGAATGGAAAGGCGGCGCGGTTCGGATAAATACAATCTGGCATATGGCCGGCCTTCGACCTCCACCAGCGCAACACGCCCTTCATCGCCCCAGCCTTTCAACAGCGCCAAGGAGAGACAGGAAAGCAGAAACGACGCGAATAAGAGCATCCGGTCCGCCCGTGTGCAGCGTGAGAGGAAAAAAGAAGAAAAAGATTTCACCGCTTTCGGGCTCATGAAATCGATCTTTCGTGAATGACAATGAGGCGTGGTGAAAGAGATCGCTCAGGGCATTTTGTTCAACGCATCGATCCGCTCCTGTGCGCGGCGGCGGAATTCGCGGGCGCCCTGATGGTTGGGATTGATGGCCAGCGCTTTATCCCATTCCACGATGGCCTGGTTGTATTTTTCCTGGGTGAAAAAAGCGATGCCGCGGTTGAAAAAGGCGTCCACCTGGGCCTCCATGCGTTTGAGCGTCTGCGCCAACAGGCTGGCGGCCTGCGCCTGATTGGGTTCTTTGTTCAACGCCTCCTGAATCAGGGGCAGGGCCTCGCTGTAGCGGTCGCGCAAAAATCTTTTTCTGGCGATTTCAAGCAGCGAGGCGGCGTCCAGAGCGAGGATGCTGCGACGACGCAATTGCTGCGCTTCGGCCATCTGCGGCCGGGCCTCCAGCAGGGAATCGGCCGCCTCGATGCAGAGCGCATGCTCGTTGCGTTCCGCATGCCGGTTCGCCCGCTCAAACAGAGCCTGCAGGGACAGCGGCAGAGAGCGGTTTATCGCCTCCAGCAGCCGCCGGCCCGCGGCATGGTTGGGCGCCAGTTCGAGCACTTCGGTCAGTAGCCGCCGCGCGGTTTCCATATCGTTGCTGCGATACGCGGCCTCCGCCCGGGCGTATTGCCGTTCCACGTGGTTGCCGGTGAGCGTCTGCAGTTCCTCCAGCTTGGCCAGAGCCAGACGGTTGTTCGGGTCCACAGCCAGCGCCGCGCGGTAGCGTTTACGCGCATTGATCCAGTCCCCCTGTTTTTCAAAGCGCGCGGCCTGTTCCAGGGCCTGCTCCAGGCTGGCACGGCTCTGCTTTCGCTGCTCCTGAACATGCCAGAGATACGACTGCGGCTCCTGCCATTCCGGCCGCAGCGCGAGCGCCTGTTTGAACGCCTCCTCGGCGCTGTCCCAGTTTTTCTGGCTGTAAAATCCCAGCCCCTGGAAATAGAACTCTTGCGCTTTGCTCTCGAACATGCGGTTGATCTCGTCCCGTTCCCGGCGTGACGGCTCATGATCGGGCCGCACCTGGAGAATGGCGTCGAAAACTTCGCGGGCGACGGCCGGCTCATTCTGCTCGACGTATTGGCGGCCCAACTGAAACCATTTGTCGATATGACGATCCACCTGCGACTGGATCAGCATCATGGCGGCGCGGGCGCGTGGATTTTCCGAATCCAGCTTGAGCACTTTGATATAATGCGTTGCCGCGGAGAGATACCAGCGTTTGGAAACCAGTTCATCCGCCTCTTTCAACAGCGAATCGATGACCGCGTTGCCGTCGGCCACACCCGGCGCCAGCACGTGCATCAGGCTTTGCGCGTTCTCATTCGTTTCATCATAGGCCAACGCCAGCTTGCCGAAACGAAACGCCTGACGCCGTTCTCCTCTATCGAAAAAAGCCTGCGCCCATGTCTGCGCACGTTGCGACAACTCTTTTCCCGATGCGCCGAGGCGAATGGTGGTGGCGAGCAACCATTCTTTGCGCTCCAGGTGATAACCGGCGTGCAGCTGCAGATTCTGCCAGCTCCAGCTCAGACCCGCGGCAGCCTGTTTTACATCAAAATCGCTGAGGCCGGCAAAGGCGTGGAGAAAAGGCGTAAGCGAAAACGAAGCGGCGAGCTGCTGCACCCGCTCGTTATCCTGCAAATGGACGGCGTAGAGCAGCACAGCCTGACGCCATGGCAGATCAAGGCTGGCGGCCAGATGGACCAGCGGCGAGGTGTTTGAATTATCCAGAGCGATGCCCTGGATCGCCGCGGTCACGGTGAACTTTTGCACCAGGGTTTTCGGGGTGAAGGAATCCACGCGGCCGGAAGGACTTGGCGGCGCCGGATGATACAAAAGACCAAAGGAGAGACAGGGATGTCGCTCGCCGTCAACCAGACGGTTCTCAAACGCGGCGCCGGTGACCAGGCGGGAAGGCCATTCATGGGCCCACCCTGCGGCGACGGATTGCCCGGCCGGGGTCTCTTGCACGTTG
>JAKJDB010000406.1 GCA_022706175.1 Candidatus Zhuqueibacterota bacterium
GTGGTAGGTCCATGTGGCGGTTTCAATCTCCATTTCGCGTTCGCATCAGGCGCTCTGGCCGGCATCGGTGCAGGACGACTTTGATCCACTTGGCCATGGCCTAGTCCCGCAAAGCCAGTTCAGTCTGCACACGGTTGAAAAATTCAACCGGAGTGTCCGTCGCCGTGGTCTTGACTTTTGCACAGAGCGAGTCATCGACGATGTAGGCGTAGGTCAGGTTGGCCTGAGCCCGTACGATGGGCTCTTTGTCCTTTTTGCACACCTGGTCCACAGCCATCATCATTTCGGAGAGGTCCAGGGCTGGATAGCAGGATTTCAATTTAGCCAGCTGATAGAGAGCGCTGGTGCGCACACCGAGATTATCGGACTTTAAGCACTCCTTATACCCCTGCAGGGCTTTGTACAACCGCGCTTTGTCCGGGCAATCTGATTTTTTCTGTCCAAAAGACAGACCGGCTGCCATCATCACAGCCACGATACAGATCGTGAAGCGTTTCATTTCAACCTCCTTGAAGCAAAAGCTTCGATCTTTCCCCCATCTATCTGCATGTACGCAACAGACCGCCCGAGGTTACAGAATCGCTGAAAATAATTCATCTTTTTTCCTCCTTCAGCTTGGCCTCGCCATCCTTCCGTCATTGCTTTCGAAGCGCCCCGCTTTTTTTGTATTGCCTGCCGCATCGGTTTTTCGTACATTGCAGCATGAAAAAAGCTTTGACCTTTTACAAGATCTCGGCGACGGGCAACGACTTTATCCTGTTCGATAACCGCACGGCTTTGCTGGAAAGCCGGCGCGACGCGGCTTTTTTCAGCCGGCTCTGCCGGCCGCATACCGCGGTGGGCGCGGACGGAGTGATTCTGCTGGAACAGAGCGACCGGGCTGATTTCCGCTATGTGCATGTCAACTCCGATGGTTCCCTGGCAGAGATGTGCGGCAACGGTTCCCGCGCGGTCTCCTGGTTCGCCCAGAAATTGGGCGTGGTGCAGGACCAAGCCTCTTTTGAGATCAACGACCATCTCTACCACTCTACCATCCATGGCGTTACCGTTACCACGGATTTCATCCCCGCCGGCAGGCCCATGCTGTCGATTCCGGTGATCGAGGAGCCGGCACTGCAGTGCGGCGGCCTGATCGATACCGGCGTGCCGCATCTGGTGGTTTTCGTCGACCGCGTGGCTGAAACGGATGTCGATGGCCTGGGCCGCAAATACCGGCATCACCCGTTTTTCCCCAGGGGGACCAATGTCGACTTTGTTCAGCTTGGCACAGAGGACGAGCTGTCGGTGCGCACCTTTGAACGCGGCGTAGAGGCCGAAACCCTGGCCTGCGGCACCGGCGCCGTCGCCGCGGCGCTGATCGCACATGTGCGCAAAGGAGTGGGTTCTCCCTGCCGGGTTCGTTTCCCCGGAGGCAGGGTGCAGGTCGAGTTCAGCGACGATTTTCAGACTATTCGCCTGACCGGCGAGGTCACGCCCGTCTACCGCGGCGTTCTGGAGGAGCCGTTCTATGCATAAAAAGCTCAGCCGGCGTCTGCTCACCGGCGGTCTGGTCGGTTTCGCAGCCGCCGGCCTCATCCTGCTGGCGACCTACGGCCTGCAGCGCACGCTGTTCGATGCCTTTGAAGCGAAATCGCTGGACTGGCGCTATCTCAAACGGATCAAGCTGCTTTGGGAACAGCGGCAGGGCGCTGCCATCGAGGACATCATCATCGTCGATATCGATAATCGCAGCCTGGAAAAGCTGGGCCGATTCAGCCAGTGGCCGCGTACTTTTCACAGCCAGATCATCGATTACATCACAGAGGGCGGAGCCCGGGCCATCGGCTTTGATGTGCTGTTCATGGAGCCGGATTCGAATCCGGCCAGTGACAGCAGCTTTATTCATGCTACGCGACAATCAGGCATCGTCTATCATGCGATGTCTTTCTCCATGGCCAATCCGGACGCGTTCCTCTACCCCATGGACGCGCCGCCAGAAGGACTCGATGCAGAACGTTTGTCCGCAAAGATGGCGCCGGAGATCAGCCGCATTTTCAAGACAGCGGATCGCATGGACGGCAAGTTGATCGCGCTTTACCATGCGGCCCGCGGCATCGGTTTTGCCAATTTCTCCCCGGACAACGACAGCGTGATCCGCACCATGCCGCTGTTCCTCAATTTCACCGGCCGCCAGTATTTTTCCCTCTCCCTGGCCATGGTGATGGGGTCGATGAACGCCGGACCGCAGGATGTGACCGTGGTTGCCAATCAGGAGGTGATCGTGCGGGGGCCGGAGGGGAAAACGCTGCACATTCCCATCAACGAAAAAGGCCGCATGCTGATCAATTATCAGGGCACGTTTCAAACGTTTCGCTACATCTCCTATTACGACGTGCTCATGCAGCGCATTCCCAAAGAGCTGTTCGACGGCAAATTCGTTCTCGTCGGCACATCGGCCGCTGGATTGTCCGATATCCGTCCGGTGCCGTTCCAGGACGCCTTTCCCGGCGTGGAAATCCACGCCAATCTGATTTACAATCTGCTCACCGAGAGCTATATCCGCGTACAAAAGCCCGCCTTCGTCTGGCTGCTGGTGATCTTTTTCAGCGTGCTGATCGCGCTGGTGGCGATGGCGTTCCGCCCGTGGTTGAGCGGGCTGCTGGGCGTGTTCATCTCCGGCGGCCTGGCCTGGCTGGCCTTGACCTGGTTCAGCCGCAACGCCTTTTGGCTGGAGCTGGTGCGGCCGACTCTGGCCATCCTTTTTTCATTTCTATTCGCCTTTATCTACCGCTATGTCGAGGAGGAGCGCAGCAAACGTTACATTAAAAACATGTTTCAGCATTATCTCACCGCCACAGTGGTGGACGAACTGCTGAAACGGCCGGACATGCTTAAACTCGGCGGAGACCGGCGCATTGCCACGGCGTTCTTTTCCGACATCAAGGACTTTACCACCGTATCGGAAAAGCTCGAACCCGAGGAGCTGGTGGCGCAGCTCAACGAGTATCTCACCGCCATGACCGAAGTGGTGCTGCACTATGACGGCTATCTGGACAAATACGAGGGCGATGCCATTATGGCGGTGTTCGGCGTGCCGGTGGAACAGAGAGATCATGCCCGGCGGGGCTGCCTGGCCGCGCTGGAGATGCAAGAACGGCTGAGGACGCTGCGGGCAAAATGGCAGGCTGAGCACAAACCGATTTTTTACGCGCGCATGGGCTTGAACTCCGGCGCCATGATCGCCGGCAATGTCGGCGGCGTGGATCGCTTTGATTACACGGTGATCGGCGACTCGGTCAATCTGGCCTCGCGGCTGGAGGGCGCCAACAAACAATACGGCACCAGCATCATGATCAGCGAGTTCACCAAGGAATTTCTCAACGACGAGTTCATCCTGCGCGAACTGGACCTGATCCGCGTCAAGGGCAAACAAAAACCGGTGCGGGTTTACGAACTCATCGGCGAAAAACGGTCGCAGCTGAGCAACAGCCAGCTGCTGTCTCTGCCGGAGTATGAAAAGGGCTTGGCCGCCTACCGCGCCAAACAGTGGGACACCGCCATCGCGGCGTTTCGGCGCGCCCTGGCGGCGGATGTTCATGACGGGCCCAGTCAAACCTATATTCAGCGCTGTGAATTCTTTAAAAAAAATCCGGTTCCCTGGGATTGGGACGGCGTATTCGAGATGAAGACAAAATGAGCGCATCGAGAACGGACTATATCTACGGCCGCAACCCGCTGCTGGAGTGGCTGGCCGCAGATCTGGCGGTAAGCCGGGTGTTCCTCTGCCGGGAGAACGACCCGCGCAAAGAGCAGGACCTGCTGCGGCTGCTGCAGATGAAAAAGATCGTGCCGCAGATGGTCGCC
>JAKJDB010000011.1 GCA_022706175.1 Candidatus Zhuqueibacterota bacterium
AGAGCTCTCCCGACGAACCGCGTGGGGATTCGATTATGGCCACGCATCCTATCATCCTGAGGAAAAGACCATCGCCGAGGATAATGTCCGTGATAATATCTCCGGCAACATCACCTTTAACAAAGAGCGCTCCAGCCTGGCGGTGATCGTTCGCAGCGATGGGGTGACGTTCGATGACGACAAATCGGCCACCTATCGAAGGACCGGCATCGAGTTGCGGGGGCGCACTCGCAGCGGAGTCGGCCGATCCTCCACCTGGTCCCTGTCCGCCCGATCTAAAAAGCATGATGCTCTCGAGGATCGCAACTATTCGGAATATCGCGGCGATCTGCAGAAGCGCAGCGGATGGGGAACGAACCAGGAGCGCAGCTCTCATCTCTTCCTCAACTATCGCAACTTTGACGGCGAAAAGAATCCGCTTTATCTCGATTACCTCGAAGGGCGTTTGGATTCACGAAGCGCCCGCACCAACATCCTCTGGGAGTTCAATAACTACGTGCAGCACTATTTCAGGAACGGATCCGCCCAGCGCAACGGGCGGTTGAGCCAGTTCGCCTGGTGCGGCCTCATCCTTGCGCCTAATCAGGGGATCATTATCGGGCCGTATGCAGCGACCAACACCGATTTGATAGCCGATGAGGATTCAGACCTCGGTCTTTTTGAGAGCGCATCCAACACCGTTCGATATGGAATCAAGGGGAGCGCCCGGATCAACAACCAGTCCGTGAGCATCGACGGACAGATCCGCTATGAAAAACTCCGGTACTACAATATGAAAAAGTCCCCCTCGCCGGGGCGGCTGGAAATTGAAGTGCGCGGACTTGTCACGGTATCTTCGCGCTTGGATGCCTCGGTTCAGTCACGGTATTACCTGACCGGCGCGGATGATCCCGGCGCCGTCAGGAGCAGCGAGTTTGATATTCTTGGCGGATTGGTCTACCATCTGGGGCGAACGCAATAATACTACGGCGCCGGGCCTGCCTTGCCTTTCGCCCGGACTCTGGAGGCTGTATGAATCGTTGGAGCCAAACCATGAAGCGGCTGTTCCCGCACTGCCTCATCCTATTTTTAACCCTGCAGTG
This sequence comes from Candidatus Zhuqueibacterota bacterium, assembly GCA_022706175.1. The sequence continues at coordinate 1,083 of JAKJDB010000011.1, forward strand.
GACGGCGACGTCCCTGGCGGCGGACGAGCTCACTTTTGAACAGATCGAAGCGATCAAAAAGGATCTTGGCCGGGAGACCGACAAACTCGGGATGGTCGCCCACGTTCTGCAAGAGTTTATGGGCGACGAGGATACCGAGCCGATCATCGATTTCTACGCCAACGGCCTGCTTATGGTTAACATGTCCCTGGAGCTTGCCCAGACAGGAGACCTCGAGGCCGCCGCCAAACTGCTCATCGAAAAGATGGCGGATGATGCCTGCAGCGAGATCATCAAGAAGCAAATGCCCGCCATAGACAGCTGGATGGGTTGGATCAGCTGGGCGAAAACCGGCATGGAGCTTTTCAAAGACATCTATTTTGACCCCACGGTTGAAAGCGATCAAATGCAAAGGTACATCTATCTGCGCGAATCGGCGGGAGATTTCAGCGAAGACGCTATTGCAGATGCCTATGCATCCCTCCAGGGGGCGCCGCATCTTCTCGAACGCGGCAAACAGGAATTCCGCAAGCAGTATGGTGATATGGCCTTTGTCGAGGGCACGGATGACCTGCTGCCCCGATGGAGAGAAAAGTGGTTGACGTTTGTGGCCGCCAACATGGAAAGAAAATACCAGGAGATAGTGCATCAGCGAATGGTGGCCAGGTTTCAGGCGGAAGCAGAAGCAGTTCAAAAGCAGCTGCCGGAGATGCGCGAAAAAGTTCTTGAGCTTTTGGAAAGGACAAAGGTCGACCGGGTGGTGATCGAACCGGCCGTGTCCCGGATTCCCGTTGACGGCCGGGTTACCTTCAGCGCCACCGCGATCTACGCACATCCCCTTGCGCCGGTCGCAGCCCGCGACGTCACGCGAGAGTGCACCTGGAGCGCTGCAGGCGGAATCGACGGCAACGTGTTCATGGCCGGCAAGGCCCATCTTCTTCCGGACCAGCCCATAACGGTCACCGCCACCTACGGCGGCGAGACCGGTCTCCAGGGAACAGCAACGGTTTATGTCTTTGCCGATTGCGGAGCGTACGGGCACTGGAATTCCGTCAGCAAAGAGTGCGAATGCGACTCCGGCTATGTCTACGATGAAACGCTCGATGAATGTGTATCAAAATCGCCCCGGGAGCAGGGAGAAGAGATACAAGAGGTTCTCGCCGACATGGAGCGGCCATTCCTTGAAGCGGTCAAGACCTTTGATCAGCATTTTGATAATTTCGTCGCCGGACTTTCCTCCCTGGCCGGCAGTTCTGCCGAGGCCATCTGCACCAACGCCAACCTCGCCTTTTCATTTGCAAGGGCGGGAGTTGCCTATGAGCTGGTTCATTCCTACTATTTGCACAGCCTCGAACTGGTGTTCGGCCTAAAAAAAGAACCGGATTGGGAACGGCTGACCCTGCAGGGCTATGATCCGCAGGTGCATGTGCTGGACTGGTATCGTCTTGAACTGTTCCACAAAGAGAACCAGCGGGTGAGCGAAAGAGGCGAGAGTCTGCCCACGCTGCTGGCGCAGTACGCACCGGGTTGTGATGCCGAGAACCTGATCGACCTCGGCGCCCGCACCGCGGAGATCGATCAGAATGCCGAAACAGGGATCGATGGCGACCAGATCGCCTGGACCGGCGGCAACGGTGGTGGTGGTGGGAGCGGCGGAGAACTCCGCTTTGTGCGCAGCGGCCAGGTGATCACTCAGATCGATAAACAGGCCTCCTGCACAGGCGGAGCCTTAACTCTGAACGTCACCACGCCCGTTTTCCCCAGTGAAATTCGCCCCGGCGAATCGGTGACTCTCTCCGTGACCTTTAACTGGTCCATCACCGGCAGTCAGGTGGAGGACAATGCAGTGATCGCGGTGGTCCATTTCAGCGATCAGATCAAAGAGGGTCAGGAATTTACCACCTTTTCCGGCACACGTACGCAAAATTTCACCTTTACCGCGACGGAATCGGCGTTTCTGCAGCCGGCGTGGGGCATCGTGGTGGCAGTGAGCGGTGTTGTCCTCTGTGAGGGGGGCTCCGGCGACAGCGCCACATCGCAGTACATACAGGGATATATCCGAAGCGGCGGGCAATGAATACAAGCAGACAACCCTCATCAAAGGAAGATGGATGAAAATTCCAAAAGAGTATTCCTGCCTGGCATACTGGCAACAGCGCTATCGGGCCCTGGAGCCCAGTCTGACCTATCGAGCGGCCAATGAAACGGAACACAAAATCTGGCAGCGCGCCTTTAGAAAAAAATATCGGCAATGCCTCGGCGCTATGCCTACTGAGGATTCGCCGCTGAACGTACGCGTGCTGGAAGAAATTGTGACGGAAAGATATATCCGCAGAAAAATCGTCTATACCGCGGATCGTTATTCCAGCATTCCCGCCTATCTTTTTTTGCCTGCCGGTGTGAACTATCCGGCGCCCGCGGTGATCTGTCCCCACGGCCATGGCCGCGGCAAAGCGGATCCCGCCGGAATCAGCCATACCCGGCCGGAAAAGCGGCATCTCCGTAAATACAACTATCATTACGCCGAGAAGTTCGCACTGGCCGGCTATGTGACCCTGGCGCCGGATCTCCGCTGTTTCGGCGAGCGCGTCGATGATCCGGCGCGAGTGTACGGCATGGTCAAGATCGAGGAGGGCGACCACTGGTGCGACATCAATTTCGTCCTTGCCTCGCTGATCGGCTTTAACCTGCTCACGCTGCACGTTTATGACATCGGCAGAGCCATCGATGTTTTGCAGAGTATGAAGGAGGTGAACGGAAAACGGATAGGCTGTGTCGGTCTATCCCAAGGCGGCACCACAACCCTGTTCAGCGCTGCGTACCACCGGCGCATCAAGGTTGCGGGCATCAGCGGCTATTTCAACTCGTGGAAAGCCTTTCCCATGGCCAGCGGGCAGTTGTGCGGCTCGCAGATCGTGCCGAATCTGCTCTCCTACGGCGATCATGCCGAGATCGCGGGCCTCATCTGTCCCCGGCCTTTGTTCCTCGAGTTCGGCCGACAGGACCCGCTGTTCCCGATCGCAGCCGGCAGGGCCTCCTACCAGCGGTTGAAAAAAATATATAAAAACGCCGGCGCAGCGGATCGGCTGGAGGTGGAGGAGTTTGACGGCTTGCATCAATTCAGGGGCAACCGGATTTTCAGCTTTTTCAACAAGTGGCTGTGATTTGGATGGAGAACAGTGTTTTTTCTGAATGTTACATAATCACTTTTTATCGGACGGGCTTATACGACCGGAGTGATTGCGCTCTGCCCCTCCTCATCAGGGGCAGCGTTTGTTTTAGCAGAATATTTCCATGAATTCGAACAGATGCTATCTTGGCAGACGTCAAAGGAGGGCTCGGACAACAAATTATTTTTTTCCCGCAGCAAGTACCCGCTTTTCTACCGTTCCGCCATTCTTGCCATCACGTCTGCCAGATAATCGCCGAAATACGGACCGAACCAGCACATGGTGCGGGTCTCATACCCATCCAGATCATCATAGCGTGAAGGGACCACATACCCCAGGTAGCACCCGTTAAAGCTGGTGACGCTCACCGGCTTGCCCTGCTGCGCGGCCGCTGCCTTGACCTGCAGCGCCAACTGGCCGCTGAACTCGACCGGTGCGCCGATGAAGCGGAATTCATCCAGAGCCAGCAGGCTGATGTAACAATCGCGGAAATGGAGCAAGCGCCGGGCCAGCCAGGCGTTCAAACGGTAATCGCGGTTCAGGCGGATCTGCAGAGGCGGCGGCGTCACCACCAGCCGGGTACACGATAAAGCGACGCTGTCCCGGCCCGGCGCAGCCCCAAGGTGCCGTAGCAGGCTGTCGGCCAGCCCCTCACCGATATGGCGCGCGCGCTCGAACCCCTCTCCCTGGCCGCGATGCGAATGGCTGCCCAATCCGGCTGCGGCGAAAAGGCTGAACGCACCTGTGGTCTTCTCCACGCGGCGCTCTAAATAGCCGGGATAATCGCCGCTGAACTGCAGGTTTTTTTCTGAGAGAACAGTCGCATGCGCGGAATAGGCCGCAAACAGGGCCAACGGTTTTTCGGCCGACTCTAACCACAGGTACACCAGCTCATCGTCCACCGGCGCCTGGTTGCCGAGCAGCCGGTTGCGGATAAATTCAGCCGCATGGAGCCGGCCGGAACGCCAGGTTGCCGGCTTCAGAGTGTTCAAAGCGCGCTGCACGGCAGCCACCGAGCTGTCGACCAGCATGGCGGACACACGTGGATCCGGTTTGCCGCTGAACTGCTCTTCGACAAACCCATGGCCCCAGCCGCCTGGTCCGGAATGAGTATGCGAAGCGGTAAAATAGAGCTGTTCCGCTTTCAGTCCTGAGCGTTTTTCGATCATTCGGGCGAGATCCGGATGGATCAACAGCGCGTCATAGCCGATGAGCAAGGCCCGTCGCTCTCCGGCCTGCAGCGCGATCACCCGCACATAAAGGCTGTCGTGCACACCGGTGGATGGTTCGCTCTTGCGCGCGCCGAATCCGGCCAGTGGCACGCCTACAGGCGGAGTGATGCCTGCTTGAGCGTAGCCGGCCTGAAGCGGCGCTTGTTTCGCCGCAAGGGGCGGCTGGGCGGCTAGATCGGTCAGGGTCTGACGATAATAACCGGTCTGTTGATAGGGGGTTCGATCGATCGGCCGTACACAGATCAGCAGCAGAACCACCATCAAAACCGCCAGCGCCAAAAGAATGCGCAGGGCGGCCTTCATTTGATTCTTTTCAACGCCGCATTGATCTCGGCCAAATCGCACAACTCGGGATCAAATGAACCGCCGACCCACTCCAGGTAGGAATCGTGTTCTTCATGGTTGGGATCACGAATGGCCTTGAGAAAATCCTTATAGCCCCACACGCCGCCCACATCTTCCGGCGGACAGGCTCTCTTTCCGGCCAGGCATCGGGCGTGACTCTCGGAATCTGTGATGATTATTTTTTCCACCACAAGGCTATGGCTCCAGCCGTCGCCGAAATCATAGTCATAAAAAAATTGCGCCTTTTCAAACGGAACCAGCTGCTCCAAAGTGAATTTTCTCTCATCCTCCACCGGCTCCCAATCCTCCGGACTCGGCAGACTGAACCGCCGATCTTCCATCACAAACTGGTGAAGATGGCTGTCCGTCCAGCCCATGGCAGCCTGAATGACTTTGTGCAATTTAAAAAGCGTCATAGAACCGGGCACCAGCACACGACGCCACACGGACGGTTTGACCTCCGCTAAAACGATTTTGATCTGAAAAAACTTGGGGCTGTTTGTCTTTTTACTTTGCATATTCGCCTCGACGGGTTTAGGGTGATTGCTGTTTACATTTACTCGTACCTCTCTTTTATCTTTTACGCCGCCGGCCTGCTCTTCTCCTCCCAGATCTGCACCAGATGGACGATCACCTCAACGGCCTTTTGCATGTCCTGCACCGAGATCCACTCCTGGCGTGAATGAAAATTATGGCCGCCGGTGAAAATGTTGGGGGTGAGCAGTCCCTGATAGGACAGCTTGGAGCCGTCGGTGCCGCCGCGGATGATACTCTGCACCGGCGTGACGCCCGCACGGCGGACCGCCTCCAGCGCATACTCGACTACCCGCGGCTCTTCGTCTAGTTTGTATTTCATGTTGCGGTAGGATTCCTCCACACGGAAATCCATTTTGGCGCGGCCATGGCGCTTCATCACCTCCGTGGCCAGCCTCTGCAGAAACGTCTCCTTTTCCTTCAACCCCTCCACGGTGAAATCGCGGATCAGAAATTTGATCGTGGCCTCTTCCACCGTGCCGGTGAGGCCGTGCGGATGCACATAGCCCTCGCGTTTCTCCGTAGTCTCGGGAGACAGGCTGTACCGCGGCAGTTGATCGACGATCTCGGCGGCGATCTTGATCGCGTTGACCAGTTTGTCCTTGGCATAACCCGGATGCACGTTGACGCCCTGAATGCGGATGGTGACGCTGTCCGCGCTGAAGGTTTCGTCCTCCACTTCGCCCAGGGATTCGCCGTCGATGGTATAGGCGAAATGAGCGGCGAATTTTTTCACATCGAAATGCTCGGTGCCGCGGCCCACCTCTTCGTCCGGCGTGATGGCGACGCGGATGACGCCGTGCGGTATTTCCGGATGGGTGATCAGATGATGCAGCGCATCCAGAATCTCGGCAATGCCCGCCTTGTTGTCCGCACCCAGCAGCGTGGCGCCGTCCGAGGTGATGAGGTCGTTGCCGATCTGACCGGCCAGCGCCGGATTCTCCTGCGCTCGAATGACCAGGCCGGAGGGCAGAGTGAGATCGCCGCCCTTGTAGCCGCGGTGCCAGGTCGGCTTGACGTCTTTTCCGGATACGTCCGGAGAGGTATCCATGTGCGCGATCAGGCCGATGACCGGCGTCTCATGGGACACAGTGGCCGGCAGCGTGGCCGTGACATAGCCCCATTCGTCCATCATCGCGTCGGACAAACCAATGGTGCGCAGATCCTGGACCAGCTCCTGACCGAGCAGCTTTTGTTTCTCCGTGCTGGGAAAAGTAGTCGACTCTTCGCTCGATTGCGTATCAAAGGTCACATAGCGCAAAAAGCGCTCCACGCAGGTATGTTCGATCGCTGCCATAGTTCTCTCTCCTGAATAGGTGACTGCGAGGCGGCGAGCCGCCGACGATTACCTGTTGTTTGAATTCGGATAAAAGCGTATATTGTACCTACAGCTTTTGCAGCCTGGCTTCTTCGCAATTTACAAAAAAGGTTTTCATATGACAAAAAGAATTTTCGCTTTCTGCCTCCTGCTGGCCCTGTGCCTGAGCTGCGGGCCGAAAAAAAAGAGCGGCCAAGATGACCGCGGCGACAACGGCGGATTTGTCCGTTTTACCGTGGAAGGCAAGCCCATGCACGATGACTATTTTGTCGCCCAGTTCACTCCGGCCGGCGACCTCTTTGACAGCGACAACCTGCAGCTGTTCAACTTTAACTCCGGCTCCGGCAAATATCCGCAGCTGCTGATGGACATAAATTATAAGCAGAGCGATCTAAAGCTGTGGAAAGCGCAGAGCCTGCCGACCAGCGTACTGGCGTTCTCCGTTTCCCCACAAGCCCCGCCGCTTCAATCCACCGGCGAGGTGAAAATTTTACAGGTCTCGGATCAGTTCGTTCAGGGATCCTTTTCCGGGGAGCTGGTGCACCCGGAAACCGGCAAAACCTTCCCCATTCGCGGCGAATTCAAAGCCGTTCTCAAGGTCAATATTTAATCGGGTTACCGTCCTCAATCGCAAAGGTGGCTGTGCACGATCAACACTGGATGGAAAAAATAGCGGGCGGAGATCACCAGGCCTTCCGACAGCTCTACGAGCACTATGCGCCCGCCATCTACCGACTCTGTCTGCGCTTTCTCAACAACCAGAGCGAAGCGGAGGATGCGGTTCAGGACATCTTTGTCAAAATCCACCACTCTCTCGCTGACTTTAAGGGCCGCAGCAAGCTCGCCACCTGGATCTATCGCATCAGCGTCAACCACTGCCTGAACCTTAAACGCAAACGTCGTCTGGCCTCCTTTTTGAACCTGGAGTTTCTCGATGCGTTCCATCCGGCACACGCTGATTCAGCGCCCGATCCTCAGCAAGCGCTGGAACAAGATGAAAGTGAAAAATTGCTCCGGCAGGCCATTCAAAAGCTGCCCAGCCGGCAGCGGCTGGCCCTTATTCTCAGCCGCTATGAAGGAAAAAGCTATCAGGAGATCGCTGAGGTCATGGCGTGCTCCATACCGGCAGTGGAAGCCTGCCTCCATCACGCCAAGAAGAACCTGGCGGCAGCGTTGAAAAAATACCTGGAAAAATAGTGCAAGTTTTTCATCAAAACCGTGTCTAATTGGTATATGAAGCAAAACCACGGCTACATACAAAAACGGCTTTTACTCTATTGGGATCAAGAGTTGGACGCCAAACAGGCTGATCGGGTGACCCGGCATCTGCAGCAGTGCTCAGCCTGCCGGGAGTATGCCGACCGGTTGCGGACGGTCTACGGCCGCTCGGCGGTTGAACCGCCCCCTCTGCCCCCGTTCCTGTGGACCAGGATCAACAGCCGGTTCGGCGCTCCGCCCTCGGCGTCATGGCAACGGATGCTCAAGCCCATGGCGGCCCTGGCGGTGATCGTGCTTTGTGTGTTCGCCGGCCGTTATCTGGGCGATACACCGGCAGCCGACGGCCCCGCTGCGGCGGTCAGCGAGGAACAGATGATCTATGACGCCCTGGGGCTGAACTTTACCGAGCCGTTGAGCGACTGGTCTCTGGCCGGCGCAGTGCAAACGCTATACAATAAACCGTAAAGAGGCGATGCGGTGAAAAAAGGATTTCTAATCGCGCTGATTCTTCTGACCGTGGTCAACCTTTCCGCTCTGGCCACTTTAGTTTATCATCGTCTCCAGGGCTGTAAACCGGCCGTCCCATGCGCAGAAAATGCAAAATCCTGCGCCGGCCGGATGCATAAAACGCTCGAATTGACCGACGCCCAACAGCGGGAATTCTTACACCGGCAGAGCGTGTACAATCAACAGACCGATCATCTGGCGCTTCAGCTGCACGACTGCCGCATATGCCTCAGCCGTTGCCTGTTGCACGCGCCTACGGATACGGTTCAGCTGCAGGCCCTCCTCTGTCGCATGGATTCTCTGCAGAGCCTGCTGCACCGACGAGTGGTGCACCATCTACTGGAACAGAAAAGCTATCTCTCTGCACAACAACAGGAAAAGTTTTTTTCCATGATTCTCAAACAATGCACTCTGAATGCAAAATCATGCTGTACCTCATCAACTGAACCGTTCACAAAGGAGACAGAACCGTGAAAAAACGCTTGCTGATTCTAGCTGTCGTGGCGTTGGCGCTGGTCATCGCCGGCTCTATGATCTATACCCACTCGATCTCTGCCGGGCCGTCGGCCGCCATCGCGGCGGACAAAGCCGTTGAGAAAGATTGCGCCAAAGACTGCCCGAAGGCCAAATCGGGCTGCTGCGACAAGGCTAAAGAAACCCAGCCCGGCTGCTGCGACAAAGCAAAAGAGACTAAGCCGGGTTGCTGCGACAAGGCCAAAGAGACCAAGCCGGGGTGCTGCGAGAAAAAGGCTCCTGCCGAAGGCGATAAAAAGTAATTTCATGTCCGTTACTAAAAAATCCTCCACCCTGTGGGGGATTTTTTATTTCCTCAGCACTCACTATCAAAGGCGTTAACGCATGATCACTCATGAGGCGATGGCGTATCTGTTCGGCCTCGAACACTTCGGATGGCAACTGGGACTGGAGCGCATGCAGGCTTTGATGGCCGACCTGGGAAATCCCCATCACTCTTTGCGCACCGTGCATGTGGCCGGAACAAACGGCAAGGGCTCGGTGTGCGCTATGATCGCCTCAGCCCTGTCCTGCAGCGGCGCCAGGACCGGACTGTACACCTCCCCGCATCTGCTGAAAGCGGAGGAGCGCATTCGCATCGACGGCGCCGAGATCGCAGAGGCGGAGTTCGTCGCGCTGATCAATGAACTGCGGCCGTTTTTCGACAAGCACCAATGCACCTTTTTTGAAGCGTTGACCGCCATGGCGTTCCTCCACTTTCAACGCCGGCGGGTCGATGCGGCGGTGATCGAGGTGGGGCTGGGCGGCAGGCTGGATGCCACCAATGTGTTGCAGCCGCTGCTCACAGTGATCACCCAGATCGATTTCGACCACACCGATCATCTCGGGCGGACGCTGGAAGAGATCGCGGCAGAGAAGGCCGGGATCATCAAGCCCGGCACGCCCTGTGTGGCCGGAGCGCTGCCGTTAGCCGCTGCCCGGGTCATCTACTCAAAGGGCGGCATCATACCGGCGCGCCGAACCTGCCGCGTCTCCAGCCTGATGATGACGCCCAACGGCTCTTTTTTCACCTTGACCGCCTCCGGAAAAACGCTGGACCTGACCCTGCCCCTGGCGGGGCCGCACCAGGTGGCCAATGCCTGTGTGGCGGCGCAGGCGTGCCTGAGCCTGCAGATGGATCCGGCGGCTGTTATCCGCGGCCTGAGAGAGGTGCAGTGGCCGGGCCGGTTTGAGCGCGTATGCGATGCCCCTCTGACGATCATCGATGTCGGTCACAACCTCTCGGGGATCCGCCGGGTTCGCTGGATGATCGATCATTTTTATCCGGAAAAACAGGTCAACCTGGTCATGGGCGTGCTGAAAGACAAAGATTACTCTGCCATGGTGCGCTGGTTACCGAAACGGCTGCGGCGGGTTTTCGCCGTTTCCCCCGCCTCCTCCCGGGCTCTGCCGGCCGACCAACTGGCCGCTCTGATCAGCTGCGCACCGGCGCAGAGCTGCGGCTCAGCGGCCGAAGCGGTAGCCGCTGCCTGGGGCCAGACCGGTCCGGACGATATGATCTGCATCCTGGGCTCTCATTACCTGGCGGCCGAGGCGCTGGCTGCAATAAAACGCTTGACAAAATAAAAATTAATTGATAAATTCTATCACGCGTGTTCCTGCAAAGCCTCTTAAACACTCCAAAACATTCTCCATCAATTACTGCGTTCGAGGTGCTGACCATCATAACCTATAGGACTGGAGCGTTTCTTGGCAAGCGTTGAACTGAAGCAAGTAAGCAAGCTCTTTGATAACACCGTCAAGGCCGTGGATGCGGTGGATATCTTTATCAAGGATAAGGAATTTGTCGTTCTTGTTGGTCCTTCGGGCTGCGGCAAATCGACCACCCTGCGCATGATCGCCGGGTTGGAGGAAATCACCTCCGGCGAAATCAAAATCGGTGATAGAGTCGTCAATCAGGTTGCTCCCAAAGACCGTGATATCGCCATGGTATTTCAGAATTATGCGCTGTATCCCCACATGACGGTTTATGAGAACATGGCGTTCGGTCTCAAGCTGCGTAAATATCCAAAACACGAGATCGAAACGCGCGTCCGCGAAGCGGCGGAGATTTTAAGCATCAGCAGCCTGTTGCAGCGCAAGCCCAAGGCGCTCTCCGGAGGTCAGCGGCAACGCGTGGCGGTCGGCCGTGCGATTGTGCGCAAGCCGCAGGTTTTTCTTTTTGACGAACCCCTCTCCAATCTGGATGCCAAACTGCGCATTCAAATGCGCACCGAGATCTCCAAGCTGCACTCCAGATTGGAAACCACCATGATTTACGTCACCCATGACCAGGTGGAAGCCATGACCATGGGCGACCGCATCGTGGTCATGCGCGATGGGCGCATTCAGCAGATCGACACACCGCTCAATCTCTATCACCGGCCGCAGAACAAATTTGTCGCCGGCTTTATCGGCAGCCCGGCGATGAATTTCATCGACGGCGAGCTGATCAAGGAAAATGGGCTGCGCTTCAAGACCGCCCACTGGGCCTTGCCCGTGCCCGAAGGCGAGCACCGGCAAGCGCTGGCTGCCTTCATCGGTCAACCGGTGACGTTGGGCATTAGACCGGAGGATCTTGCGGTCGCCACGGACGCCGGCGGCGCCAGTACCCTGACCTGCAAGGTCGATGTCGTCGAACCCATGGGCAACGAGACGTTCATCTATCTCAACGCCGGCGCCGACACCCTTGTAGCCCGAATGTCGCTGACCGCCCTGCCGACGGTTTTTTCCAATTTCGCTGTGCAAATCGACATGAACAAAGCTCACTTTTTCGACAAAAAAACGGAACAGGTCATCCGCTAACAACGCGTCCTTACCTGAACCATTCTAATTCAATCATTCGAGATACCGCCCAGCCCACAGGAGGGCAGGCCAACGCCGTCCGCATCGTCGCAGCGCGGCTCAGGCACGCCTCTCCCCCAAGGCTGCGTCAGTCTTGCACCACCGTACCATCAGCAGGATAGGGGCTTTCAAACCTTCTCGTCCGCCGGCTAACACATAGGACAACATTTTTTCAACCCCAACCATAAAAGAGGATTCTCATGGACATTGCAGAATTAAAAGGCAAAAAAATTGCCGAGCTCAACCAGCTTGCGCAGGATTTAGGCGTTTCCGGCTGCACCGGTTTGCGTAAATCAGAATTGATCTTTAAAATCCTGGAAGAACAAACCAAGAAGGAAGGCTTGATCTTTGCCGAGGGGGTGCTTGAAGTTCTGCCGGATGGCTATGGGTTTCTTCGCTCGCCTGATTTTAACTATCTTCCCGGACCGGACGACATCTATGTCTCGCCTTCACAGATCAAGCGCTTCGGCTTGCGCACCGGCGACACCGTCTCCGGTCAGATCCGGCCGCCGAAGGAGAACGAAAGATTCTTCGCCCTGCTGAAAGTGGAGGCCGTTAATTTTGAAAATCCCGAAGAAGCCAAATCCAAAATCCTCTTCGACAACCTGACGCCGCTCTATCCCAACCAACGCTTCAACCTGGAAACCACCAGCACCGAACTCTCGATGCGCATCATGAACCTGCTTACCCCCCTGGGCAAAGGCCAGCGCGGTCTGATTGTGGCGCAGCCCAAGACCGGTAAAACCATGTTGCTGCAGAAAATCGCCAACGCCATCACCACCAATCATCCTGAAGTCAAGCTGATCGTGCTGCTGATCGATGAGCGTCCGGAAGAAGTGACCGACATGGAGCGCTCGGTCAAGGCCGAGGTGATCAGCTCGACGTTCGACGAGCCGGCCGAACGTCATGTTCAGGTCTCGGATATGGTGCTGGAAAAGGCGAAGCGGCTGACCGAATACGGACAGGATGTCTGCATCCTGCTCGACAGCATCACCCGTCTGGCGCGCGCCCACAACGCCGTGGTGCCGCATTCCGGAAAAATCCTCTCCGGCGGTGTGGATGCCAACGCATTGCACCGGCCGAAACGGTTCTTCGGCGCTGCCCGCAACATCGAAGAGGGCGGCAGCCTGACCATCATCGCCACCGCGCTGATCGACACGGGCAGCCGCATGGATGAGGTTATTTTTGAAGAGTTTAAGGGCACGGGCAACATGGAGCTGGTTCTGGATCGCCGGCTTTCCGACCGCCGCATCTATCCGGCCATCGACGTCAACCGCTCCAGCACTCGCAAGGAAGAGCTGTTGCTCGACGAAAAAGAGCTTAACCGGGTTTGGGTCCTGCGCAAGCTGCTGGCTGAGCTGAACACCGTGGAGGCCATGGAGTTTCTGCTCAACAAGATCCACGGCACCCGCTCCAACAAAAGCTTCCTCGAATCGATGAGTATGTAAGTTTTTCTTGCAAATAAGGAAAAAAGTGCGTACTTTGAATATTGCGTAAAATAGTTATGCTCTCAAAGGAGGTTTACTGTGAAACCGGGCATTCACCCTACTTATAATGTAAGCACTATCACCTGCGCATGCGGCGCCACGTTCAAGACGCGGTCCACAACCGGTGATCTGCATTTGGAAATCTGTTCCAGCTGCCATCCGTTTTTCACCGGTAAGCAGAAATTTATCGACACGGCCGGTCGCGTGGAAAAATTCCGCAAGAAATACGGCAAACAGGCGCCCGCGGAACCCCAGGCTTAGCTTTCCCTTTCCGTAAGGAACGGAATAAATGCGCCCGGCGACGGACGCGGTTTATTCCGTTTTTTTTTAACTGCGGGGAAACCGGACCGCATGGCCACGGGCTTTCCCGTATCCGGTGTTCAAGACAGACAAGGACCAACCATGCAAGAAGAAAGTCTGGCCGTGGGCGGACAGGCGGTGATCGAAGGCGTGATGATGCGCGGTCCCAATGGCATCGCCATCGCCGTGCGCCGGCCGGATGGAGAGATCGTTCTGAAAAACGATCCCTTTCAGCCCATCACCAAACGGATCAAATGGCTCAACATCCCCATCTTGCGCGGCGCCATTCTTCTCATCGAAACCATGTATGTGGGCATGAAGGCGCTTACCTTTTCCAGCGATATCGCCCTGGAAGCAGAGAAGAAGAAAAGCGGCAGCGCAGACAAACCCCGGAGCGAGCGGCGCGACAAAATCGAAATGGCCCTGACGGTGGTCTTTGCCCTGGCGCTGGGCATCGCGATTTTTTTCTATCTGCCGCTGGTCATCACCGGGCTGTTCGGCTTTGACTCCGGCTTTTGGTTCAACCTGGTGGACGGCCTCATCCGCATGATCTTTTTTCTCGCCTATCTCATTCTCATATCTCGCTGGAAAGAAATCCGCCGCGTGTTCGAGTACCATGGGGCTGAACACAAATCCATTTTTGCCTATGAGAACCAGAAAGAACTGGTGGTGGACAGCGCGCGGCCGTTCACCACACTGCACCCGCGCTGCGGCACCAGCTTTCTGCTCATCGTCATGGTGGTCAGCATCCTGGTGTTCATGTTCCTCGGCAAACCGGAGACCGTTGCTGAGCGGCTGGTGCGCCTGGCCTTTGTTCCGCTGATCGGCGGCCTGTCCTATGAATTGATCAAGCTGTCCGCCAAAGCCTACCGATACCGGTTTTTCCGTCTGTTTCTTCTACCCGGACTGTGGCTGCAAAAGATCACCACGGTGGAACCGGACGATCAGCAGCTGGAGGTGGCGATGGTGGCGTTGAAATGCGCCATTGGACAGGATCCGGCCGTGGGGCCGTCCAAAGTGGTGCCGGTTTCCTGAGAGCTTTTCTGTCGGTAAAATTTGAGGAAGTACTTTGATCGAACAACTGGAAAAAATCGTGCAACGGCATCAGGAGCTGACGCAAAAGCTCAGCGATCCGGAGACCATGACCAAGCCGGCGCTGTTTCGCGATTTGGCTAAAGAGGCGGCCGATTTAGCTGAAACCGTACAGCTTTACCAGGATTATAAAAAATGGCGCTCCGATCTGGAGAACGATAAAGCCATTGTTCAAAACGAAACGGATGCGGATCTGCTGGAACTGGCCAAAGCCGAGATGGTGGAGCTGGAGACGAAAATCGCCCTGGTGGAAGAACAGCTGAAAACCATGCTCATCCCCAAGGACCCGCAGGACAGCCGCAACGCGGTGGTGGAAATACGCGCCGGCACCGGCGGCGATGAGGCCGGCCTCTTTGCCGGCGATCTGTTCCGCATGTATCAGCATTACGCTGAGAAAAACGGCTGGAAATTGGAGGTGCTCTCCTCCAACCCTCAGGGGATCGGTGGTTTTCGCGAGGTGATCTTTTCCCTGACCGGCAAGGACGTGTTCGGCAAGATCAAATTTGAAGGCGGCGTGCACCGCGTGCAGCGCGTGCCGGCCACGGAGGCCAACGGCCGTATTCACACCTCTGCCGCCACAGTGGCCGTGCTGCCCGAGGCGGAGGAGATCGACGTCGACATCGATCCCAACGACCTGCGCATCGACGTCTTTCGCTCGTCCGGACCCGGCGGCCAGAGCGTCAACACCACCGATTCGGCTGTGCGGGTGACCCACCTGCCCACGGGCATGGTGGTCTCGTGCCAAGATGAAAAATCACAGCACAAGAACAAAGCCAAAGCGCTCAAAGTGCTGCGTGCCCGCTTGTACGACAAAGCCATAGAAGAGGAGCGCGCCAAACTAACGGCGCAACGCCGCTCCATGGTCAGCACCGGCGACCGCAGCGCAAAAATTCGCACCTACAATTTTCCGCAAAACCGGGTGACCGACCACCGGATCGGCCTGACCCTCTACCAGCTGGATCAGGTGCTGCAGGGCAAGATCGATGAATTCGTCGAACAGCTGCAGCTCACGGATCGTGCGGAACGGCTGGAAGCGATGAAAGAATAACCGCACGCGCGAAAGTGACGGTATGGCAGAAGAGAGACGGCGCTGGACGGTCATCGACCTGTTAAAATGGACCGCCGGTTATCTGGAAGAGAAAAATTTCGACCACGCCCGCCTGAACGCAGAACGCCTGTTATGCCACGTGCTCCACTGGCGCCGCGTCGACCTCTACCTTCAATTTGACCGGCCGCTTTCCGTCGACGAACTGACCGCTTTTAAACTGCTGCTCAGAAGACGTCTGACCCACGAACCCCTGCAATATATCATTGGCGAAAGCGAATTTTTTTCTTTATCTTTTCTTGTCGGCCCGGGCGTGCTGATCCCCAGGCCGGAAACCGAACTGCTGGTGGAAAAGGCGATCGAATTCGCCCACCCCTTTGCCGGCTGCCGGATTCTGGACCTGGGCACAGGTTCCGGCTGCATCGCGGTCAGCCTGGCCGTGCATCTGCCGCAGGCGCACATCGTCGCCATCGACCGGTCC
>JAKJDB010000407.1 GCA_022706175.1 Candidatus Zhuqueibacterota bacterium
GCTCCATCGGCAGACTGATGTTCATGCCGACGCTGGGTCCGCCCGCTTCCGTGGCGCCGCGGTTCGCCGCCTCCATGATGCCGGGACCGCCGCCGGAACAGACCACAAACCGCCGGTCGTTCTCCAGAGACGAGGACCAACGCGTCAATTTATAGGCCAGACTGCGCGCCTCTTCATAGTAGCGGGAGACGCGAAGGCTATGGCGCGCCTGCTGCAGACGCTTTCGTTCCTCTGCGGAGGGCTTCCGGCCGATGTTGGCGCGAACCATCTCATAGCGGGTTTGGGCTTCTTCCTGCGACAGCACCCGGGCGGAGCCGAAAAAAACGACCGTGTCTTTGATGCGGTGCTTGCGCAGCCGTTGTACCGGTTCCAGGTACTCGGCGAGAATGCGGATAGGCCGTCCGTCCGGGCTGTTTAAAAAAGCTTGATTCGCATAGGCTTTCTCCGGCGAATGCCGATTGACCGGTGCGATGATCTTTTCATAGGATTTTTTTCTTGCCATGGTTGATTCCGGTATTATAGATGTCGTTTGAGCCAGATCAGGGATTGTCGGATCACCTGACGCCGATGGCCCGGAGTTTGGTAGGTGTGGCCGGCCCCTGGGATCTCCATAAAATCACAGGGCGGCAGGGCGCGGTCGCGAAAGGAGTAAAAGCCGTCGATAAAAACCTCGGAATCCGCCGTACCCTGAATCACCAGCTTGGGCAGAGTGAGGCGGGAAAACGCCTGCTGAATGTCGTAACGCAGCGCGTCCTCCCAAAAGCTCCGATGGATCAACCATCCTTCGTATTCGAGCATTTCTGTGGAATGGGCTTTGTCCTGCCAGTCGGGCATGAGGCTGGAAAAAAGCCGGCGCATGTCGGGAACAGCGGACCAGGTCACCAGCGCATCGATCGGCTGGTCGGCAGCGGACAAAATCACCGTGGCGCCGCCCATGCTTAAACCCAGCGCCGCGATCTTTTCATACCCCTGCCGCCGGGCCCAGGCGACCGCATCCTGCAGATTCACCAGATTGGTTGAAATGCTCGAATCGGCGAACTCGCCGGCGCTGTCGCCGGAGCCGAAAAAATCAAAGCGAAATGCGTCGATGCCCTCTGCGGAGAAAATCCGGCCCGCTTCTACGAATATGCGCTTACTCTCCACCTTGCTGCCGGTAAAACCGTGACAAAGGAGAACGATCTTTTTGCTGCGGCCGGTATGCCAGATGCCCACCAGCTGCTGCCCCTGGCTGAGTAATGCGATAGGGATTTCCTCACCGGGCGTTGTCGTTTTCTTCATGGTACCACCGTTCTGATGATCCGGTGCGTCAGCGCCGCCGGACGCCGCCAATGGCGGGACCCCGTGCAGCCCATGACCGGGGGTAAAAAAAAGCGCTGACGCAAGGCCAGCGCTTTTTTGGGTGTTAACCCTTCCGCACACACTCTACCCCACACACCCGACACAGTGCCTTTCGGCACACCTATAAGCTAACAATTCAAGCCAAAAAGTCAAGCAAAAAAACATTTTTTTACAGATCCACCATGCCCTTTTTGATGGCATATTTAACCAGTTCAGCGAGATTGCGGACACCGGTTTTCTCCAGAATACGACTTCTATGGGTTTCCACGGTCTTGACACTGATGTGCAGCATCTCGGCCACCTCTTTGTTGGGATGACCCTCGGCCAGCAGTTTCATCACGCTCTTTTCGCGCTCGGTCAGTTCGAGCTCCACCCCGGTCTGTCCATCCCCCTTGCCGCTATGAATCCAGTCAGAGAGAAGAGGTTTGGATACCGACGGGCTGATGTACGGGTTGCCGTTCATCACGTGAATGAGAGCCATACGCAATTCATCGGTATCCGAACCTTTGAGCAGATAACCATCTGCGCCGTTCTTCATCGACTCGCGCACATATTGCTCGCGATCATACATGCTCAGGATGAGCACCTTGCAGCCCGGAGCAGCCTGTTTGATCTCGCGGATCGCCTCCAGGCCGCGCATTCTGGGCATGGCGATGTCCAACAGTACCACATCCGGTTGCAACGCACGCGCCAATTCGATCGCCTGAGCGCCGTCCCCCGCTTCGCCCACCACTTCGTACCGTTCAAAGGTGAGCAGCAGCTGATGCAATCCGGAACGCACCAACGCGTGGTCATCGGCTAACAGTACCTTGGTCTTTTTCATGCCGTCTCCTTATCCTTCAAAGGAATCAGAACAACGATCAGAGTGCCGGCATGGAGTTTGCTGAGAAGACGGAAACGTCCGTTCATCAATTCAACCCGTTCCTGCATGGCGAGCAATCCAAAATGACCCGTCTCCCGCAGGCCGGAACGGCCCGTTTCAAAACCGACTCCATAATCGCGCACCAACATAGTGACGCGGTTCTTCATCCGTTTGAGACGGACCTCGATCAAATCCGTCTGCGCGTGCTTCAGTACGTTGAGACACGCCTCCTGCAGCACGCGAAAGAGCGTCGTCTCCACCTCGCGGGACAACAGGTTGGACGCATTATACGATTGAAAGGCGATACGGATGTTCCATTTTTTCTTGAATTCTTCAACGTAATCCTTGATCGCCGCCTCCAGGCCGAAATCATCCAGAACCGGCGTGCGCAAGGTCTGCACCAGCGTGCGTGCGATTTGTACCGCCTCATTGATGGTGGACTTGGCGCTGTTGAGCAGCGTGGTCGCTCTTGTATTGGCTTCAGGGCATTCCCTGGTCAGCGTGCCGATTTCCATCTGCAATGCCGTGAGATACTGACCGAGGGAATCGTGGATCTCACGCGCGAGGTGGGTTCGCTCCTCCTCCTGCACCTCCACCAGGCGCATGGACAGCCGGCGTAAACGGGCCAGATTGATCATTTGCGCCGTGGTGTTGATGTTCATGCCGACCATACCGATCAGCTGGCCCTCTGAAGTCAAAATCGGACTGATCATGGTGGAATAATAGACCTTTTCCTGCTGCCGGACGATGTCAAAGATGTCATGATGGGACTCTTTGCTCTCCAGGACTCTCTTAATCAGATTTTTGTATAAACCGGATACGCCGGCGTCCTCCACCACCAGGGGCAAAAACCGACCCACCGCATGGCCCCAATTGCTGGTGAACAGTCGATTGGCCTCCTGAACCGTGCCGTCGGTGGTAAGACTGAATGCCTCATAGGGGATACTGTCAAACAGCGAGCGGTAGCGCGCTTCGCTGGCCTGCAGGGCGGCCAAGTTTGCTTTCTGCTCCGTGATGTCCCGGGTAAAGCCCTCCACCCCGAGCACCCGGCCGTCTTGCATCACGCGGCGAAAATGAAAAGATGCGCAGATAAGCTGTCCGTCTTTGCGGGGAAAAATGATCTCCGCTGAATTCATCGTTTCGCCGGCCAGCGCCCGGGTGAAGTAAATGTGTCCCTGCTGGAGATCATTGGGGGATAGCCGGGACATAATCAATCCATCGCTCATGATTTCATCCCGGCTGTAGCCCAGAATTTTTTCCAGGGCAGGGTTACAGTTCAGGAACCTGCCTTTGGGATCGACAAAAAAATAGCCGTCGACGGAGCGTTCGATAATATCCTTGTACCGCTGGTAAATCTTGTCCGCCCGCTGCGCCGCCTGAATGCGATCGGTGATATTGCGCGCGATGCCGAGCACCTGATATACTTGTTTCTTCGCGTTGAACAGCGGCACCAGCCAGGTGCCCAGCCAGATGGAAGATTGTGCATACTCGAGAGGGTTTTCTGCGTACAGGGAGATGCCCTCGCGGAACACACGGTCCAGCGCCATTTTCTGCCGCCGTGAAGTCTCCGGGGGGAACAGGTTCGACCGCTTTTTGCCGACCACCTGCTCCGCCGGCTTTCCGAGATGTCGTGTGGCCGTCG
>JAKJDB010000408.1 GCA_022706175.1 Candidatus Zhuqueibacterota bacterium
CTCCCGTCGAGGTTCCGCTCTATTTTCTGATATTACTTTCCCCTTGATTATCCCGTTTTGATTGGCTAAAATGCCGACAAGCCGCAGGCCGGCAGAGATCGAAGCGGACGCTTGAAAGAAACCATGTACAGCCCCCTCTATAGACAGGCTGTCACATTTTCCAATGTACATCGCAGCAGGAGTCCTCATGAAGGTGCGACAACGATCGAAAATCCCTTTGCTGGACCATCGTGTCATTATCTTTGCGAAAACACACATCGCCTTTCTCTCTCTGCTCTGTTCGGCCGCATTGTGCCGGTCCGTTCATCCCGCCCCTGCTGCAAAACTCACACCGGAGATGCTCGGCAAACCGCGCGAAGCCATGCGATTTTCCGACAGACAGGTGCGCCTTTTTAACGGCAGAGGCTGCGCCTATGTCCGGCAGAACAGCCTGACCGGCATCCAGGCGGTTCAGTTTCCGCCCATCGACTTGCCGCAGTATCGATTCAGGATCGATTTCAGGGACAACGAAAGCGGGACGCTCATTCAGGACAACATGCCGGACCTCTGGGAGGATTGGAAAGATAAAAAGTCGGGCTACGATCCCCTGGGCGTTAATTTACGGGCAGGGTATCCCACCGCGCTGCTCAGCCAGGAGGAGTACTGGCAGCCGAACTCGTACCGCCGGGAGGGCACGTTTCATAAGCAGATCCGTGGGCGTTGGCTATCTTTTGCCATCATCACCGAAACCCTTGTTTCCGGAAGCGACGATGAGGTGTATCTGGAGGTTCAGCTGACCAACCGAAGTGAGACGCCGTTATCCCTCACCTGCATCCCGGTGCAGGGCGTTCGTTTCAATGATTCCACAGAAGCGGGAAGAGATCAGTTCTACAGAAAACTCAGCCCCTTTATCCTGCAGAATGCGCTGTACCGCATATCCCTCGGCAGCGATCTGACCCATATCAATCAAGACGGGTGGGAGTGGCTGGTTTCCCCGGGATCAACGGATACCGGCCGCTTTGTCATCCAGGTGCAATCCAGCAGGCAGGACCTGCGCGCCACGGAGGCAATCCGCCTCGCTCCGCGCCTGCAGGCGGCCAGGGAAACGACCCGGAGGCGGCTCTCCTGGGTGGCGGAAAAGCTTCCGGAACTGAAAACGGAATATAAAAATCTGGATGAATTTTATCAGCGCTGTATGTTAACCATGGCGGAGTGCAAGTGGGAAAGAGATAATTTCATCGTCAATCCCTTCTGGTCCGCTGGCTCCTGGATCTATACCATACCCTGGGATATGAGCTTTGTGAGCGACCTGCTCGCCATGCAGAGTCCGAAGAGCCTGCAGGAGACAATCGCCCTGTCCTTCAGCGAAGGTCAGCTGGATTGCAGCAACATCGGCTGGGATGGATGCGCCCCGGGCGTTTTCTACATCATGCAGCCCTTTGCCTTGCAGACCATGATCAACGCCTATATCCGCCATACCGGCGATGCCGCCATACTGCAAAAACAGATCGCCGACAAAACCCTGTTGGCATGGATGAAGGAGTGGGCGACCCTTTTGGTTGAAAGATATCGATCCAAAGCCAGCGGCATGATCGACATCGCCAATGACACCGAGGCCCTGGTAGAAATTCGCACCGACGGGTATGATCATATCGTCCCGGTGGTCAATGGACTGACGGTCGAGTTTTACAAGTGGTTGGCCCGGCGGTGTCGGGAGAATGGGGATGGGGACAGTTTGCACTATGCCCGGTCGGCGCGTGATCTGGAGGAGCGTTTTCATAAAAACCTGTGGAATGCAAAAACCAGGTGGTTCGACAATCTGTACGCGGATGGCGGCCGAAAATCCGTTTATTCGAATCTTCTTTTTGATCTGCTGGGTACGGAGGTTTTGACCGCCGAAGAGCGCCTTGGCCTCGTGTCCCATCTGAACGACAATGAATTTCTCGGCCCTTTCAGTATTTTTTCCATATCCCGGCAGGATCAGGTTCATTGGGACCGGGTGGATGCGGATTGGGGCGGCGGCGGCGCCTACACCGGCACCGTTATGCAACTGGTACGCAATTTATACAAAATGGAAATGGGCCAGCAGGCCTGGACGATCCTGAAACGGTTTGCCCAATTTGCGGAGCATTTTCCCTATATTTCACAGAATTACCGGGCGGATGAACTATTTCAGGACGAGGCGTCGATGCCGCTGGCTATTTGCGCAGGTTCGGGCGTTGAAGCGATGATCTTTGGCCTGTTCGGATTTGCCCCGCACAGCGACGGTACGCTGGACATTCGGCCGGTCTACAGCTATGATTTGGGTCAGGCGGAGCTGCGCGATTTTCAGTTTCGTGAACACCGTTACGATCTTGCCATGAATCGCTATGGTTTTACCGTGACGCGCGACGGCAAGCCGTACGGCCCGTATCGGCATGGGCAATCCGTTCGCGTTTTCAGCGACGGCCGGCTGCGGACGCACGAGGAGATGCAGGTCGCAGCGCCTACCGCCCAAACGGATTCCTATCGGTTTGTGAGCGACACGCAAGTTCGATTGGTATGCGCCACGCCTGAGGCCGTGATCCGCTACACGCTGGACGGCAGCCGGCCCACCCTGAAGAGTCCGATCTATCGAACGCCGTTTTCTATTTCCCAAACCTGCCGGCTAAAGGCCCAGGCCTTTCTTGCCGATGGAACTTTCAGCGAGGTCTCGACCATCTATTTCGAGAAAATCAAGCAGGAGGAGATGAAAAAAGCGACGGCTATACTTTCCGATTTCCTCATCTCCCAATCGTTTCGCGGTTACCTCGGGCCGGAAGGCAAGGGTCGGTATCCATTCTCTCAGCAGACGATGAAATGGAAAAAGGCAATCGCGGACGACCGGGGGATCGTATGGCTGGACCGACAGCTCGAGCCTTTTGCAGACTGTCATGCCTTTGCGGTTACGGAAATCATCACAGAAAAAGCCATGGCCACTCATCTGCTCATCGGCACCAACGACGGCGCGTTCGTCTGGCTCAACGATGAGTTGATCCTGGACAATTACAGAGAAAGGCCTTTTTACTATAATCAGTTCACTCTGCCGGTGCGCCTGAAAAAGGGGGGAAACAAATTAGTGCTGCTGATCCTGCAGTCCGGGGGCAGCTGGGGCTTTAACGTCAACATCGAGCTGAATACAGGCGATTTCAAATGCACCCTGCCGAGGGATCTTTCCGAAAACAGGTGAAACCAACCGGCAAGGAAAAATTTTTTTTAACGATCGAAAGAGTTTGGAATACCCCAGCCACATTTACTGTAAGCAAAGACAGCCATAAGATTTTCCGGTACGTTATTGCAAAAGTTCGTGGTTCCCAACGGGGTCTGGTACATGCGCTGATATCTTCATGTACGGATAGACTGATAAGAATCACGGTAAGCATGCATAATGGTTCCGACGCTGCTGCTTGAACCCGCTCGCGCTCTCACTTTCGCTGCGCCAGGCTGCGGCTGCAGGGCGATGCGATACCTTGTTTAAAAATTGTCCACATTCCTCATGGTTTTGATCTGTTCCGTTTTCCTCTTTTAAAAAAAATTGTAAAAGAGCTTGCTTTAATGATTTGGGTTGCTTAAATTAATGAACAAAATGTTCATAAAATTTGAACAAAACGATCAAATTGGTAAATTAAAACCATTCTTGTGATAAATTGTCGGTAGAGACTGGAACAAGAAAGCAGTTTGAAAAAATCGCGACCTATGACCGGGTTAGGACTTTTGGATATTCTTTTAAGGAGAAAGAAATGAAGATTAATTTTTTCAAGCTCTTTATGATTTTCTCGACCGTTCTGTTCACGCAGCATGGTTTTGCCCAGACCGATAACGGCAATCACTTTGTCAAAAC
>JAKJDB010000409.1 GCA_022706175.1 Candidatus Zhuqueibacterota bacterium
TACGATCTCATCGATTATTTCAAGATCAACGTTGAGGCTAATCACGCCACTTTGGCCAAGCACACCTTTGAGCACGAGTTGACCGTGGCCTCGGCAGCCGGCAAGCTGGGCAGCGTGGATGCCAACCGCGGCGACCTGTTGTTGGGATGGGACACGGACCAGTTCCCGACCGATCTCTACAGCACCACGCTGGCCATGATGATCATCCTCAAGCAGAACGGTCTGGGCAGCGGCGGGCTCAACTTTGATGCCCATGTGCGGCGCAGTTCCATCGATCCGGTGGATCTTTTTCACGCCCATATCGGCGGCATGGATGCCTTTGCCCGCGGTCTGTTGATCGCCCACCGGCTCATTCAGGATAAAGCCCTGAGCGCTTTTATCGATAAACGGTATGAGAGCTATCGTTCAGGGATCGGCGCCAAAATCATGGCCGGCAAGGTGGGATTTGTCGAGCTGGAAAAATATATCCTCGAGCAGGGCATGCCGACGATGAAGAGCGGCCGCCTCGAGATGCTGGAAAACATCCTCAACGATTATATCCGCTGATATTCGCAGCGCCGGCTCGAGCAGAGCCGGCGCGGACAATGCCATCCATTGCACCTCTATTTTTCTCGACTTTTCAATCTTCCGGGTGCGGCAACTCCTCACCACAAATGACTTGATCTCAATTTTTTTGCAAGTTATATTCCAGCGACTTCTGCAGTTTATCAGGATGTCGGGCTGGCCTGCAGGCCTGCGAAGACAGGTGCGATCGTCCGCCGGTGTGCAGGGCTGGATTGGATCGGTTTTAGGAACAATATGACCCAAAACGTTATCATCTCCTCGGTCGCTGATATCTCTTCTGTTGAGATAGAAAAGATCCGCAGCGGCGATGTGGAGGCTTTTGAGCAGCTGTTTCGGCGGTTGTTTTATCCGCTGGTCGCCTTTGCCTGCCATTATGTAAACGATCCTGCGGCCGCCGAGGATTTGGTCCAGGATGTTTTCATTCATGTATGGTCTCATCGGGAACAGCTCGATCCCGGGCGAAATATTAAGACGTATCTCTATACGGCCGTTCGCAACCGAGCCTTCAAATGTGCGCGGCATTTTCGTGTACGCGAGCAATACCGGATCCATCATATCGTTTCAGACACCATCGCTGATTCTCCGGAACAGCAAGCGGCGGATGCGGAATTCCACCAAGCCGTCGCAAGATCGATTCAAACGCTGCCGGTGAAATGCCGCACCATTTTTTGCATGAACCGATTTGATGATTTGAAATATCGCGAGATCGCTGAAATACTCAATATTTCCGTTAAAACGGTGGAGACTCAGATGGGTCGCGCGTTGAAGCTTCTTAAAAAACATCTGCAAGCCTTTCTCCTCCTCTTCTAACCTTTGAAAAAATCAGAAAAATCTCTGTTCGTGTCAGGGTAATCGCCCGGTTAAGGGTACTATGGGCATTGAGGGTGATCTTTAAACGACGATGTACTGATGCACCGAAAAAATTGTCATTATAGGAAAGTCCATGGAAGAAAATGACCGCTTGAAACTGGTCGTCCGCTATCTCTCCGGGGAGTGCAGCGAAAAAGAAAAAAAGTTGATTTACCAATCGATGCAAACCGATCCGCTCTTTTGCCGGTTGATCAAGGCTCTGCAGGTGAAAGAAGAAATTGTTTTTGCTGAAGATGTTGAGCTGGCTTGGCAAAGAGTTAAGCGCGGAATGGAGAAAGCTTCGGCAGAAAAAAAAGCCAGGTCTGTGGGGGTTTCCTCTTTTTGGCCGTTTCTGCGGGCTTGCCCTGCTGTTCCGGTTCGGCGCACGCTGCAATTCGCTTCGGTTTTTCTGGTTCTGGCTGTTGCGGTTTGGTCCTTCAAGCTGTTACACCATCGCCTGATTGCGCCGCAGGCGGATTATCAGGTCGTTGCCGTTGAAAATGGACAGCGCACGCATTTGAACCTGCCCGACGGCACCCATATCGTTTTGGACGCGGGAAGTAGATTGGAATATCCGCTGCGGTTCAGCCATTCCAGAGAGGTGTTTTTATATGGCGAGGCCTATTTTGAGGTAACGCATCATCAAAACAAACCCTTTTGCGTCCATGCCAATCACGCGACGATCCGCGTGCTGGGCACTCGATTCAATGTACGCGCCTGGAAGGAAAATCCTGCGGTGGCGGTCACCGTGAGTGAAGGCCGCGTGGCCCTGAGTTCTCTGGATGAGTCGGCTCAGAAAACCGTTATCATTCCAAAGGGCTATTATAGTTCGTTGACCGAGGAGGGGCTGCCGACGACGCCCATACCGGTCGATGTGGAATCCAATCTCCGTTGGCGGTACAATGAGATACGATTCAAGGATGCCAGCGTAGGCGAAGTCATGGCGCAATTGCAGCGCTGGTACGACTATCAGTTCGATGTGGACGACATCTCGATTCTTAAGCAACGGATGACCGTTCACATTCAAATGACCAATATCGATGATGTGCTTGAATTGATGTCCATCCTCACCGACACCAAGATCACCAAAGATGGAAAAACGATCAAGGTCAGAGCAAAAAAGTGGAAGGAATAGGGTTGCGCATGAAACGAACGATCGTGTTTTGGACCCTGCTGATGACCTCCACGTTTCTGTTTTCGCAGGAAAGACTGATCGATCTGAGCCAGGCGGAGATGCACGGCAGGGTGATTCCGCTGTCGTTGTTGAACAAAATTTCTATTCATTTGGACCGGGCGCCTTTTGAGGTCGCCCTGGCAACCATCTCAGCCAAGAGCCATGTCAAATTGAATTACAGTCCTTCTCAGATGCCTTTGGATGCAGAGGTCTCTTTGCATGAGGACAATGTCTACGCCATGGAAGCGCTGCTGACGGTTCTGAATCGTACCGGCACGGTGTTGAAAATCACTCAAGAGGGGCAGTTGGCCATCGTGCCGCAAACCGAACCGGCCCCGGCCAAGCCGGTGGACGATAAAGGCGGTCTCAGCGGCACGGTGAGAGATTCTCAATCCGGAGAGCCCTTACCGGGCGCCAATGTTTATCTGGATGGCACCGCTATTGGCGGCGTTACCAATCTAGACGGCGTATATCACATTAAGCAGATACCCTCCGGTTCCTACACGGTAAAAATCACCTTTGTCGGTTATAAACGGAAAGAGCTGCCCATCCAGATCCAACCCGGGGTAACAAAAAAATTGGACCTGACTCTTGATTTTGACGTGGTCAAGGGCGGAACCGTCGTCATCACCGCGCAGGCGGAAGGACAGGTGGCGGCCATCAACAAACAACTGCGCTCCAACACAATCAAGAATGTGGTGTCCTCGGAACGTATCATGGAGTTGCCGGACGCCAATGCCGCGGAATCCATAGGCCGTTTGTCCGGCGTTTCCATTCAACGCAGCGGCGGCGAAGGCACCCGCGTAGTGATCCGCGGCTTGTCGCCCACCTATAACGCCATTACCATCAACGGCGACAAGATTCCAGCCACGGATCTGGGCGACCGCAGTGTGGATCTGAACATGATCTCGCCGGAAATGCTCAAAGGCATTGAATTGACCAAGGCATTGACGCCGGATCAGGATGCGGACGCGTTCGGCGGCGTGGTCAACTTTCAGATCGCCGACGCGCCGGAAGGTTTTCGCTACAACCTGCGCTTTCAGGAAGGTTACAATAACCAGCGCGACGAAACCGGACTGTATAAGGGCAGCCTGATGTTGAGCGACCGCTTCTGGGCAAACAGATTGGGCATCATGATCACCGGCAGCCGTGAAAAAGCGCAGCGCGGTTCCGACCAGCTGTCGGCCGGCTATTATGTGACCCGAGAAAAAAGAGCCGGTGAGGTATATGC
>JAKJDB010000410.1 GCA_022706175.1 Candidatus Zhuqueibacterota bacterium
CAGCAGGCTGTGGGTTTGGCCACCGCAGATCTCCATGATGACCGCAGGCTGTGGATTCGCCGCAAGCTCTTTCAACAGCCGTCCGGCCAGATCCGGATTGCGAAAGGGTTCGTTTACATCCATCAGAGCTCCTGCCTGCGCTCGGGAGTATGGTCCAAAACCTGCTGCCAGAGTTGATGAAATTGCCGCACGTCTTCTTCGTCCACGATCTGAATGGCAAAACCGGCGTGCACCATGACCTGCTGTCCGATCTGCACGTCCGGCACATAGGCGAGGCAGACCATTTTGCTGATGCCGTTAAAATCCACCCGCCCCATGAGCATGCCGTCTTGCTGCTCGAGACTTGTCACTTTTCCGGGGATGGCCAGACACATAACCACTCCTGCGTCACGCTAGAACGCGTTTAGTTTGGTGATTCTCGATCTTTTTTCCGCTCTGCACTTGGGCGGCGGCGATCACCGCCTGTCCCAGCGCCAGGCCGCCGTCGTTGGTCGGAACCGAATGATGACTGATCACTTTAAATCCTTCTTTTTGCAGACGGTCGTGGATGAGATGAAAGAAAAGCCGGTTTTGAAACACACCGCCGCTCAGGGCCGTCAGGGGGATGCCTGTTTTCTCGCGGGCAGCCCGGCATGCCTGGACAAAGATCTCGGCCAGCGTGGCATGAAAGCGCTGCGCGATCAGCGCAGGGGCGACGCCGCGCGACCAGTCTTCCACCAGCCGGCGTATAAGGAAATCTGTAGCCAGTGCGCCGGAGCCGGAAAACCGGGGCGTGGGATAAGGATCGGCTGACTGCTCATCAGCGAGCATCTCCAATTCCACAGCCGCCTGTGCTTCATAACTGATCTCTTCGCGCAGTCCGAGCAGACCGGCGACCGCATCGAAGAGCCGTCCACAGCTGGAGGTGATGGGACAGTTGGTATGGGTTGCCATCATGCGCATGATCAGCGTCAGCTCCTGTTTAGGCTGCCGATGGATCAGCGGCGAATCCAGCTGAAGAAGATCATCGCCGTAGACCGCGTACAGATAGGCGGCGGTCATGCGCCAAGGCTGTCGAATGGCGGCCTCACCGCCGGGCATGGGTACCGGCTGCAGCCAGGCGAAACGGTTGCAGGAACGGGCATCGCCGATGAGCACCTCGCCGCCCCAGACGGTTCCATCCAGGCCGTATCCGCTGCCGTCGAGGATGACGCCGATGCAGGGCTGGGTGATATGATTCTCCGCCATGACCGAAACCAGATGGCCGTGATGATGCTGCACGCACACCAGCGGTTTTTTCTTTTGCCGCTGCGCCCATTGGGTGGAGAGATAGTCTGGATGCAGATCGCAGGCGATGACCGCTGGTTCGATTTCGAGAACCTGCTGCAGATGGTCAATGGTCTGTTGAAAGAAGGCCAGGGCCGGCGGATTGGTCAGATCGCCGATGTGCTGGCTGAGAAAAACCTCCCGGTCGCGCGCCAGGGCGATGGTGTTTTTCAGTTCGCCGCCACAAGCCAGGACCGGCACTGAAAGCCTGCGGGCCAGATGGACCGGCTCCGGCACATAGCCGCGCGACCGGCGGATCAGGATCGGCTTGTGCAAGATCACGCGGGCCACCGAATCGTCGCAGCGCTGCAGG
Source organism: Candidatus Zhuqueibacterota bacterium (assembly GCA_022706175.1). The sequence goes on from JAKJDB010000410.1 coordinate 1,619, forward strand.
ATCTCCCGATCGTGAAAGAGGAAATAGTCGGCGATCCGGTTCAAACGCTGCAGCGCTTCTGCGTTGGCAATGGCGATGGGCTCTTCGGAGAAATTGGCGCTGGTCATGATCAGGCTGTCCAGGGGGCCGGACAGCAAAAGATGATGCAGGGGTGCGTAGGGCGCCATCACGCCGAGATAACGGTTGCCGGGCGCGATCCCGCACGCCAGATCGCCGGTCTCTTTTTTTTGCAGCAGGACGATGGGCCGGGCGGCGCTGAACAGCAATTCATTCTCCGTCTCATCCAATCGGCAGTAACGCTCCACCGTCTGCCGGTCCCGGACCATGATCGCAAGGGGCTTTTCCTCCCTGCCTTTGCGCAGGCGCAGGGTCTGCACGGCGGCGCCGTTGTGCGCGTCCGCGCAAAGATGAAAGCCGCCGATGCCGCGGACCGCCAGGATCGCCCCTCGATGCAGCTGTTGCCAGATAAAGGGAAAGAGCGGATCGGCGTCGATCGGCCGGCCGTCCGCTGCGTAGAGGGTCAAGCGCGGACCGCAGACCGGACAGGCGTTCGGCTGTGCGTGAAAGCGGCGGTTTTCCGGCGATTCATATTCCTGGCGGCATTGCGGGCACAGGGGGAAAACCGCCATGGAGGTGTTGGGCCGGTCATAGGGCAACGACCGGATGATCGTATAGCGCGGCCCGCAATGGGTGCAGTTGATAAAGGGATAGTGATAGCGGCGATCGCGCGGGTCAGCCATTTCCTGCAAACAGAGCGTACAGACAGCTACGTCCGGCGATATGCCGGTGACGGCCTTGCGGTCACGCAGGCTGGGGCGGATGGTGAACGAATTTGGTTTCTGCACATTCAGGGTGGTCGAACGGTGCCGGTCGATGCGCGCCAGGGCAGGACGCTGCCTGAGCAGCCGGGTGTAAAAGTCATCCAGCCTTTTTGCCGGTCCCTGCACCTCGATGAGCAGCCCGTGCGCGTCGTTGCGGACAAATCCCGACAACTCCAGCTCTGTGGCCAGTTGATAGACAAAAGGCCTGAAGCCGACACCCTGCACGATGCCGTTCAATCGTATGCGTCGACGTTCCATTTTCCGTTGCTCCATCGGAATAAAGGGAAAAGGCCGGTCATCGGTTTCACTGAAAATTCATTCTGAACAGATAAAGGGGCAGGCCCCGAAATGGATGGATAGACGCGTCGCTGCGCTCCCGGGGCTCTGCCTGTTCGATACAACCTTTTTACTCTGAGGAAGGCCGTCTGTGGTGAAGGATCAGATCGGTCAGCCAGGCTATCCACGCATCAACCCCGCTGCCGGTGCGGCAAGACAGGCTAAGAATTTGCAGCTCGGGGTTGATGCTGCGAGCGTTTTTCTCCACTCGCTCCATACTGAAATCGGAAAGACCGAGCAGATCGGTTTTATTGACGATCATCACGGCCGCGCGACGGAACATCGCCGGGTATTTGAGCGGCTTGTCGTCGCCTTCGCTGGTGCTGATCAGAACGATCTTCATATCCTCGCCCAGATCATAGCTGGACGGGCAGACCAGATTGCCGACATTTTCGATGATCAGCAGATCCATTTGATCCAGGTTCATGCCGGTCAGAGCGCGGCCTACCATCCGCGCGTCCAGGTGACAGGCGCCGTTGGTGACAATGGCCTGCACCTGTGCGCCGCCGGCCGCCCGTAGACGCTGCGCATCGTTTTCCGTCTGCACATCGCCGGCGATCAGACCGATGGAAAACCGGCGGTCCAGAGCTTTTAGCGTGACCTCAAGCAGGCTGGTTTTTCCGGGAATGTGACGCTGCTGCAAGGCGGTACGGATTTCGGCCGCCAGACGATCGTTTTCAGAGAGGATCTTTTTTTCCACCGCAATCTGTTCATTCATGGCATCACTCTCCGGCCTCCAGAGCTGCAATCTCCAATTCATCTCCGCCCTGCAGGCGGACGGATTCGCCCCCGCACTGTGGACACACCAGGCTCATCGCCTGAATGGGAAACGTGTGACCACACTGCTGACAGTGCCCCTGGGGAGGGGGCTCTTCGATGACCAGTTGGGCGTCGCGAAGCGGCGTGTAGACGCGCAATACATCGAAATTGAACTGCACCGCATCGGCCATGACCCCGCTCCACGGACCGATGCGCAGATGAATTTTTTTCACAGAACTCAGACGACGCCGGTCCATCTCGCTGAGAACGGAACG
>JAKJDB010000411.1 GCA_022706175.1 Candidatus Zhuqueibacterota bacterium
GGTCTCCACCCTTTCGCCGCCGTCCTCCGGCGTAAAACGGAGCGGAGCAGGCAGGGAGTAGAAGCCCTCGCGCACCAGCACGACGATGTCTTTGCCTTTGCCATAGGGATAAGAGGTGCCGACATAGCGCACGTCGATGGCTTTTGTTTTCGGCTGGTAGACTCGCGCCTTGAGATCACGCACTGCGCGCTGAGCGCGCTCCAGCGTGGCAAAGGGACCATCGGTCCTGGCTGCGTTGGGTTCGGCTAAGGTGCCTGACCAGCTGTCTTGCCCTTGGGGTGAAACAAAGAAATCGCCCTTGGCTGACTGCGCATCAAAAGGCTGCCACGCCTGGCTGCGCAGCAATTTGCCGTCCCGCCGCTGTGTGAAAGAAGGCGCCGCCGTCAGACACAATGTCAGCAGGATGAAAAGCATTTGCATGCATGATTTTAATTTCACGATCAAATATCTCCCATTAAGGTTTTAATCCAACAATTCCTCGCTGGTGCGAACGGGGTGATAAATTTTCAATCGATCGATGACAACGGACCTGGCCATTGCACCGCCGCCGCACTATCTTCGGGTCATGCTCTATCCGGATCGAGACAGAGGCTCGCCCTTATAATCCCCATCCCTGCATATCGTAGACAGACCAGGAATCGCGGAACGAATGATTGTCATGCCCGGCAGCGGCGTTGCGCGACCAGATCGGAAAGCAAGCGCTGAGATTCGACGTCCGCAGAAAATGTTCCAGGCTGCCGGGATCGCCCAACAACGGCACCAGCCAGCGCTGTGGCCGCAGGACTACGTGGTTATTGGATTCATAGAGCTCCAGGCCGTCGGCGCCCGCCTGCCAAAGTCCCAAGGCGCGGCGGCATACGGCATGAACATTCCACCAGGTGTTGCTGCTGATACCGCCGTAGACCTCTACGTCGTAGCGCCGGCCCAGTTCGATGTATGGTGTTATATCATGGCTGCCGGCGCCGTCACAGTCCTCAAGAGGGTCGAGTTGCATCCGGTCGATGAGTTTTTCGCGGCACATGGCTTGCACATCCAACCCCTGGGCCATATTGATGAACAGGCCTTTGGATGGAATGCGAATGGATACCGGGATCTCTCTGCCAAGGCCCTTGGCGATCGGTATTAGCCGGTCACGCAAACCGCGCAGCGTCTCAGTGAAAAAGTCAGCTCGCCACCTTATCCATTTTTCATACTCTGCCGGCTGCTGCGCTGCATCAAGATCTTTCGGATTGATACCGGTGCGCTGTTGATACGCTTTCACCATCTCCGGTTCATACCCGAGCATCGGCGGCTGACGGCAGGCGCCGACCAGCAGTCCGTCAGGATTTTTCGTAGCCACTTCAGCGAAAATATCCAGTCGCTCCTTCCGCACCTGCGGGAAAAAGAAGCTGACCTCTCCTTGACAGGGGCCATAGGCGTTCTTACGCCATCTGCGCCATTGCGGGTGCGCTTTGAACCATTGGGAGGCGCCGATGCCTTCGTCATAAAATTCCCCATAGTGCCGGTTCATGGTCAGCCAGGGGATGATCTTTACATCGGCCTGGTCGCGATGTTCGAGTACATAGGAGAGCTGGTCCTGCCTGGCGATGATCCAGGCCTGGATCTCCAGATCAGCGCGGCTGGATTGATCGACCATTCGGTCCAGCGGCACGCTGGGGAAGAGCGAGGCCTGCGGCAGGTTGCTGTGATAGAGCAGGCAACTTCGCCCTATAGCCCAATTGATCGAGCGTATGCCCAGTTCGGCATGGCCGCGCAGCAGCGCATCGAATTGATCCTGCGCCGGCCTGCCGCCGGCACTGTGAAAGATCGGCGGCGGACAGAAATAATCCCCCCAATCGGCCACGCCGATGAGCGGCTTTTGCGGATGGCTGAGCAACGCCAGGAGCTTTTCTGCCGAGTCCGCGATAATCGGCACAAAGTGCAATTTTTGCAGACCAGAGCCGGGTTGCATCGTCGCATAGACGGCCAGCTCTTCATCGGTCAGGTCCATGGCCGCGAGCAGGGAACCAGGGGCTGCGACGCCCCGGGGCACACCCGATTTGCCGACGCGCACATAACAATAGCCCTTCACCGGATAGGCAAAGACAGCGTACCATCCCTTTAGGCCTGGCTTCAGCACCACCGGCGGCTCCTGCCAATCGCCTGATCCATTGACCAAACAAGTATGACCTGAATCTGTAACCAATGTCCAATGACTCGCTTGCGGCAATTTTGTAGACCATTGCTTGAAGGCTTGTTTAAAGTCGCATACGATCAATTCATCGCGTCGGCGGTCCCTGGCAAAGGTCCAGGGCGCAAAAGACGATAACAGCACACGATCATCTTTTTCCTGGCGATGGTAGACCAAGCTGGGGCCCTCGTGGTCATTGCAGCCGAGTACCTGAGGCGCAAAGGTGATTCGATAGGAGCCGGGCCGCCAATTCCCTGGCTGGAGTCGTAAGTGCTGGACCTGTGCAATAGCCTGGACCTTTTCCTCAAATAGGGGCTTTGGCTCGTGCACAGCCTGCACACGCAGTAACCCTGGCAGCGAAGGAATAGCGCTGCCATCGCTGAGCTGATAGCAGATGGTGAGCGAGTCCGGCTGCTGCAGGACCTTTTGGTCAAGCCACAGCAACACCGGCGGATCCATGGGCTGATGAACCTCAAAAGCCTCCCAGCCAGAATGAACCTGCTCCTGTACCTGGCCGTAGCGCAGCACTTCGCTGCGATTATCTGACGCAATGGTCTGCGTAAAGGCATGCTCTTCAACAGCGATTTCACTGCCGGCTTTAATGATTGCAATCTTGAATCGATAGCCTGAACGATAAACCACGCCGGCGCGGTAATCAAAAACAGCCGGCATTGCCAACAGGCCCAGGTTCAGGGAAGCTATTTGATTCGGATGAAGCGCGATCCGCTGCTGCCGAGACCGGCCATCCGGGTAGAAACAGGTTAATTCCGCCTCATAGCCCGCTTCTTTGGTCAGAATGGTGAGCAGATTTTTTCGGCCCGGTTTGATGGAATAGTCGCGCTGCTCTTGGCTGCACGGCTGATCATTGATAGCATATTCGAACTGTTGACTGAGGCTGGTGCGGATCACCGGTTCATCGCTTCGCCGGAATGCGCGCAGATCGCCCTTGTTGGCCGCCGCGATTTGGCGAGCGGAATATTGATCGCGCACCGCAGCGGTCACCTGCTGGATCGGCTGCTCATTTTCAGCGGTCACTCTGGCCAGCAAAGCCCAACCGCCGCCGCTTTGATCCACTTTGATCAACAACGGATTCACGCCCTGCCGCAGCATCACCGGAATGTGATCCTCTTCAGCGCTGATGGGTCGGCCGACATGATGATCGTGAACCATCTGCCGATTCAACCAAATTCGAACGCCGTCATTACTGCGAATGTGAAGGATGGCTTTTTGATCGCGGCCTGACAGAAGGCGGCAATAGGCATAGCTGACCCCGGCTGTCTGATGATCGATAGCGAGAATTTTCAAATAGTCGAGCAAGCCAGTAGAATCGCTGCAGGCAGAGATCCATGCCACTTGTTTGTTTTCTTCGTAAGGAATCCGGTCTCCCGGCCTGGCGATGGCCGAGCGTTCGCCGCCGCTGGGAGCCAGCCAATCCTTGAAATAGCCGAAGCAAGCCTGTGTGTGATGATAGAAATCGGCGTTGGGAAAACGGCCGGCTACACTCCAAATGGGAATGGTGCCGTTCCGGCGCAGTGCAAAGGGTTGCCAGCGCAGCCGCTGCAGCACAGAATCGACCAGCGGACGCAGCGCTTCATATCCGGCCGCATTCAACTCGCTGCCGTCGGCAGCGAACGCT
>JAKJDB010000412.1 GCA_022706175.1 Candidatus Zhuqueibacterota bacterium
AAACACGGTGTGCCGGCTGCTGTTTTCCTACCTGGAGAACAAGGGGAAATTTCTCGATCGCTTTGATTATTTCGGCCATGCAGGGCCCAATCGCGTGGCGGATGTGCTCGATGAGGCCAAATGGGGCTTGGACTGGATGCTGAGAATGCATCCCCAGCCGGACCAGCTGTTCCATCAGGTCGCCGACGACCGGGACCATCAGTATTTTGAATTACCGTTCAGCGACAGCACCGACTATGGCTGGGGCAAGGGCGTCTACCGCGTGGTCTATTATGCGAACGGCCGACCACAGGGCCTGGGCCGCTATCAGAACACCTCCACCGGCATCGCCAATCTGGCCGGTCGCTATGCCGCAGCCATGGCCATGGCCGCGGATATCTGGGCTCATGATCTGGGCGACGAAGGATACGCCTCTCTCTGCCTGACCGCAGCGCGCGAGGTCTACGCCATGGGAAAAAACCAGCCCGGGTGCCAAGAGGGAACGCCCTGCCGCGCGCCCTATCGTTATCATGAATGCACCTGGGCCGACGATATGGAGTGGGGGGCCACAGAGCTGTTCCGGGTGACGCGGGAACCGGCGTATTTAATGGATGCAAAGCGGTTCGCCGTCATGGCCGGCACGAACTCCTGGTTCGGCAGCGACACCGCTCGTCATTATGAATTTTATCCGTTCATGAACCTCGGCCATTATCGGCTTCATCCCCTGGTAACGCCCTCGTTTGCCGATACCCTGGCCGGCTATTACCGTACCGAACTGGAAAAAGTACGGCAACGGGCAGCCGGAAATCCTTACCGCATCGGCCACCCGTTCATCTGGTGCTCCAACAATCTGGCCGCCGCCCTGGTCATTCAGGGGCTGCTGTATGAAAAAATGACCGCAGACAGCAGCTATCGCGAGTTGACGGCCGGCACGCGCGATTGGCTTCTGGGACGAAATCCTTGGGGCGCCAGCCAGTTCGTCTGTATACCGGAGAGCGGCGGCGTTACACCGCAGTACCCGCACAGTGTTCTGGCGATGAAGATCCACCGGCCTATCCGCGGCGCCATGAACGACGGGCCGGTGTATGCCTCCATTTTTAACAGCCTGAAAGGCGTGAGCTTGCAGCGGCCGGACCCGTTTGCACCCTTTCAGTCGGATCTGGTGGTCTACCACGATGATTTTTGGGATTATGCCACCAACGAACCCACTCTGGACGGCACCGCCGAGGCGCTGTACTGGCTGGCCGCCCTGTCGCCCTAGCAGAATAAATCTCCTTGCTATTCAGCAGAGATGTTTCTACATTTCTTGGATTTAAACCGAAGGAGTCGCTATGCAGAGTCTTGTGCTGCTCGATTGGATAGTCATTCTCGTCTATTTCAGCTTTATCGCCTACATCGTTTGGTGGTCTTCGCGTCAACAAAAGACGGCGGAGGATTATTTTTTAGCCGGCCGTGATATCGGCTGGTTTGCCATAGGCGGCTCTCTGTTCGCATCCAATATCGGCTCCGAGCATATCGTCGGTCTCGCCGGTCAGGGCGCTTCCACCGGGTTGGCGATGGCGCACTGGGAACTGCACGCCTGGGTGCTGGTCATGCTGGCCTGGGTCTTTGTGCCCTATTATTATCATTCCCGTGTCTTCACCATGCCCGAGTTCCTCGAGCGCCGCTTTAATCCCAGAGCGCGCTGGATCCTTTCCCTGGTCTCTCTGGTGGCTTATGTGTTTACCAAAGTTTCGGTGACGGTCTATGCCGGCGCCCTGGTCTTTCAAACTCTATTGCCTGATACCTTTGGTTCGCCGGAGAACGCCTTTTGGGTCGGCGCCGTGGCGACGGTGGTGTTGACCGGCATATACACGGTGCTGGGCGGCCTGCGTGCAGTGATCTACACGGATGCGGCTCAGGCCGTCATTCTCCTGATCGGCTCCATCGCCATCACCTATTTCGGCCTGGACAAGCTGGGCGGCTGGGGCGTGATGAAAGAGGTCTGCCGGGAAAACGCCGCGGGGTTTGCGTTGTGGCGGCCTCTCTCGGATCCCGGTTTTCCCTGGCTGGGTGTGATCATCGCTTCGCCGATCATCGGCATCTGGTACTGGTGTACGGATCAATACATTGTTCAAAGGACGCTTTCCGCGAAAAATCTCACCCAGGCGCGGCGCGGCGCGTTGTTCGGCGGTTTTCTCAAACTTTCGCCGGTTTTAATCTTTCTGGTGCCGGGTCTCATGGGCTGGGCGCTGCATCAGCAGGGCATCATTCATATTCCGACCAAAGTTTTGAACGGCGCTACGGTCATCAACGGCGATCAGGTGTTTCCGACCATGGTGACCACGCTGTTGCCGGCCGGATTGCGCGGAGTGGTCGTGGCCGGGTTGCTCGCTGCCTTGATGAGCTCGCTTTCCGCACTGTTCAACTCTGCCGCGTCGCTGTATACGGTGGATGTGCATGAAAAACTTTGGCCCGGCGCTTCGCAGGAGAAACTGGTGCGCGTCGGACGATTCGCCACCGGCGTGGTGGTGCTGCTGGGCCTGATCTGGATTCCGGTCATGCCCATGATCTCCGGCGGCGGGCTGTATCAGTATCTGCAGAGCGTGCAGAGCTACCTGGCGCCGCCCATCGCCGCCGTGTTCCTGTTGGGCATTTTCTGGCGCCGCATCAACGCCAGAGGCGCGGTCTGGGGACTGACCACCGGTTTTATCCTGGGCATGCTCAAGATCACCATCCAGGCGATCTTTGGCCAGGGCAAGGTGGAGAATCCGGCGTTCCTGGCGGCCATCGGCGATTTCAATTTTTTATATTTTGCCGGCGTGCTCTTCGCCCTCAGCATTCTGGTGGTCATCATCGCCTCCCTGACCGCGCCGCCGCCCGGGGAGGAGCAGATCAAGGGATTGACGTTTGCCACTCGCACAGCGAAAGAAAAACAGGAAACCCGGGCCAGCTGGAACTGGGTGGATGTCGTGGCCACGCTCGTGGTCCTCGGCGGCGTACTCGGCATGTACCTGTATTTCAGCTTTTGGTTGAATTGAGTCTTTGTAGGCGCACCTCGCCGATTTTCGCATCGGTGAGGTGCGTCGTATAGGAATGCGCAAACCAGTTGGTTTGCATGTATAGTGTCAGGGCAAGTCGATCGATAAAGACTTGCCCTTTGTGCATTTGAATTCTGCATCGCCCTGATCGTGACGGGAGAGAACTTATGATCCAGAGACTTGTTCTGGGAATCGTTCTGTTGACTGGGAGCCTGACCATGGCCGCTACTTTTTCCAAGGAGAACGTCCGGGTGCACCGGCTGAACAACGGCTTGAAGGTGTTGCTGTTCGAAGACCACACCATTCCCAACATCGCCTATTACACTTTTTTCCGCGTGGGCTCGCGCAATGAACGGCCGGGCCTGACCGGCGTATCGCATTTCATCGAACACATGATGTTCAACGGATCGGCCCATGTAAAACCCGGCGAGCTGGACCAAATCATGGAGTATCACGGCGGCTCCAACAACGCCTATACCAGCGATGACGTCACCGCGTATACCGACTGGTTTCCGTCCGCCGCAGCGGAAAAGATGATCGCCCTGGAAGCGGACCGCATGCAGGGCTGTCTGTTTGATCCGCAGGTGTTGGAATCCGAACGCGGCGTGGTCGCTTCGGAACGTCGTCTTTCGGTGGAGAACGACAACGAGAGCCTGCTCATGGAGAGCGTGCGCGCGACCGCCATCATGGCCCATCCCTATCACTGGGATGTAATCGGCTGGATGAGCGATATTCAGAGTTGGAAGCGGGAGGAGATTCTGGCCTATTACCGGCAATTCTACGCGCCCAACAACGCGGTGGTGGTC
>JAKJDB010000413.1 GCA_022706175.1 Candidatus Zhuqueibacterota bacterium
ACACCCGCCGGCTCAAAGTGCAGCCGGGCATCACCGGCTGGGCCCAGGTAAAAGGCGAGTACGACACCAGCATCGAAAACGTGCGCGAGAAACTGCAGTACGACCTGTACTATATCGAAAACATGTCGCTGCGCATGGACATACGGATCATGTTGTACACGGTTTTCGTCATGCTGCGATTTAAAGGGCAGTAGAACGTGTGCACGTGGAAACGTTCAACGTGAAAGCGCGGGAATGTGGGAACGAATAAAACGAGAGGTATTCAAATATGTTGGATCTGAAATATATTCGCGAGAACCCGGAGATTGTCCGCCAGGCCGTTGCAGACAAAGGCGATCAGGCGGATGTGGACGGCCTGTTGAAATGGGACGTCGCCCGCCGCGAGATCATCGCCCGGGTGGAGGCCGGCCGCGCCGAACAAAACCGTGTCACCCAAAAAGTGGCGGAGATGAAAAAGGCCAAGCAGGACGCCGGCGAAATCATCGCCGAGATGAAGGCGCTTTCGGATCGCATCAAGGGATGGGACGAAGAACTGCGCGCGGTCGAGGCGCGGATCTATGAGATCCAGATCCGCATCCCCAACATTGCGCACGCCAGCGTGCCCAAAGGCGATCCGTCCCACAATCTGCAAATCAAAAGCTGGGGCGACCCGCCGAAAATCGATTTTCAGCCATTGCCCCATTACGAGCTCGCCGAACGCTTGGGCCTGGTGGATTTCAGCCGCGGCGCCAATCTGGCCGGCAGTTCCTTTGTCAGCTACCGCGGCCTCGGCGCGAAACTGGAACGGGCGCTGATCAATTTCATGATCGATGTGCACGTAGAGAAACACGGCTACACAGAGATCTTTCCGCCCTTCGTGGTCAAACGCGAGGTGCTGTTCGGCACCGGCCAGCTGCCGAAACTGGAAGAGGATATGTACCACATTCCACAGGACGATCTGTTTCTTATTCCCACGGCCGAAGTGCCGGTGACCAATCTGCACCGCGGCGAGGTGCTGGACGGCGAAGAGTTGCCCATCCGCTACACCGCCTACACCCCCTGTTTCCGGCGCGAAGCCGGCACCTACGGCAAAGAGACCCGCGGCCTGGTGCGCATCCATCAATTCAACAAGGTCGAGATGGTCAAGTTCGTCAAGCCGGAATCGTCCTATGAGGAGCTGGAGAGCCTGCTGGCCGAAGCGGAGGAAATTCTGCAGCTGCTGGGATTGCCCTATCGCGTCATCCTGCTGGCCAGCGGCGATCTGAGTTTTTCCGCAGCCAAATGCTATGACATCGAGGTGTATGCCCAGGGCATGGACAAATGGCTGGAGGTCTCTTCCTGCAGCAACTTTGAAGACTTTCAGGCCCGCCGCGCCAACATCCGCTTTCGCGCCTTTAAAGGGGCCAAGCCGGAATTCGTGCACACGCTCAACGGCTCCGGGTTGGCGCTGCCGAGAACGGTGATCGCCCTTTTGGAGAACTATCAGACCGACGAGGGTAACGTGATCGTGCCGCCGGTGCTGCGCCCCTATCTGGGCGTGGATCTTCTCACACGCTGAATCCCGCCGACCCGAGTTACAAAAAAAGGTCGGGCGCCCTTTTCGCGCTCGACCTGATCTTTCATTCCCCCCATGGACTATCGTATTACGGTTTATTCTTCGGCTCCGCTGGATTCTCCGGCTTGGCCTCTCCGGGTGTTTCTAAAATTTTTCGCAATCGTTCCAGCAGATCCTCCATGCGTTGCCGCTCGCTGCGGATGCGCTCCAGCTCAGCTTCCGCCCCTTCGGTTTTCTTTCGCTCCTTGGCCAGATCGTCATAAATTTTTTCTTCCGGCGTCGCCTTTTCGATGACCGTCGCCCGCTTTAAGGCGTTCTCCTTTTTACGCACCATCTGCGCCTTGGCGGGATTCAGCGAGAGCAGGGCGCCGACGCTGATGCGCCATGGCGGCAGATTCAATTCGTCATGCCAGGGCACCGTGGCGTAGCTGCCCTGTTCGCCGTTATAGAGCGTCTCATCCTTACCGCCCAAAATGCGCAGATCCATCGCCACCCGCAACTTCATCCAAAAGTTCGGGGCATAGGTGATGCCGGGCGTCAGATAGAGGCTGTTCTCGCGCGTGTACGCGTTCACCGGCGGTTTGGAGGAAAACGCGCGGCCATGGATCTCGCCGAAAAAACCGAAATCCTGCCAGGCGGTGCTGAAGGCGCCGCCGTAGATGAATTCCACCGTGTTTTTTTCCACCGTCAGTGTATCCAGAGGATTGGCCACCAGACGGGCGCCCACGTCGTTATGCGTGACCATGCCCGCGTTAAAATGGATGTTCATTCCGGTTTCAGGGTACAGCGGTTCCGTTAGGATGGTGGCCAGGGCGGTGACGCCCACAGTGATGCGGCCGGCGGAATAGTTTTCCAGCGGCAGGTTGTGAAATTCGCCGGTGGGCAGACGGAGATCCAGTTGCACGCCAAAGCGCGTGTTGCCGCTGGCGCGACCCAACGATCCCAGCTTGGCATGCAGAATCAGATCATCCGGCAGATTGTAGCCGTTGCTGTTGCGATGATTGTCCTGATATAGAATGGAGGTAATCCCTAATTCAAAGCGGGAGGTGAGACCATACGACAGACCAAATGCGCCATGGATGTCCCAGAAGGTTTGACCCGCGGATAGTCCGGAGGGCTCTTGGTGCACCTCGTCCTTGAAAAAGGCGCGCGTGTGGGCGCCAAGGAACAGGGCGGATTTCGGCGCACCGTAGGCCGGCCGAACGTGAAGAGTCCCGGACCCGAATCCGATAGTGGACGCGACCACGTTCGATGAAGACAGCAGCCAGAGCACGGAAGCAGGGAGCAGGACACATCGTTTCATCTGCAAGCCTTCCACTAAAACGAATCACTCTTTCAAGCTAAGGTAATGTACCAAAAAGTTCAGACCCATGCAATACCAAAATTTTTTATCAACGGGAATGTCGCCTGCCTTACACGCGCCTTTGCACAGGTGCAGCGGGGCGAACCGCTGAACCTGAACGCCATCGTGCCTGCTGTCGTCCGCCCCCACCTCTGCGCAGATCCGGCGGGCTGAACAGACCCCATCGCTCCTAGGAAAAAAAACGAAAAAAGCATGGAGCAGCCGCCCCGGTCTGACTATTTGCATAATACAAAATAGTATCTTTTTATAAAAAAAATTACATTTTTGTATTAAATTTGTCGATCCTTGAGCCAGACCGAAGCATGGATAGCCACGCTTTTCGCCCTGCCGGGAGGAACAACGCCGAGGCAACGATAAAAAGCACGGCCAAATATTTTACAAATTTGTATGAATAAATTTCATTATTACATTTATGTTATATTCATACTGCTCCTGTGCTTCTGACCATTGCGCCCCTGCTCGCCTATATGATTCAAATAATTACTTAATAATGAGTTATAAAATTGAGCGCGGAGGCAATAAATCCTGTTTTTGGCATTCAATTTGCTTTCAGCTGGCCAAACAACGATAACCCTGCCTGATGGAAGAGTGTATGAAATTAACCGCTTGCAAACGGATGTTGCCGCTGACCTTGCCGATCTTCGCCGCGCTGTCCCCGGTCTATGCCCAGTCCCCAGCGCCCGGCGCCATCGATTCCGGCGCCACCGCCTGGATGCTCACCTCCACCGCGCTGGTGCTGCTGATGACCATTCCCGGCCTGGCACTGTTCTACGGCGGCCTGGCGCGCTCGAAAAACATGCTGTCGGTGCTGGTGCAGGTGTTCGTGATCTTTGCACTGATCACCGTGCTGTGGGCCGTGTATGGCTACAGCCTGACGTTCGCTGGCGAGGGCCAGTTCTACGGAGG
>JAKJDB010000414.1 GCA_022706175.1 Candidatus Zhuqueibacterota bacterium
CGGCCCGGGCGCGAACAGCGGCCGATAGATCATGTATCCTACCAGACCTTCACCGCTGTAAGCGGGCCATTTCAGGCGGGCGGTGCCGTCGGGCAAAACATCCTCTCCCCGAACCGCAAGGAACATGTGTATGTATTTTTCTTCCGGCAGGTTGTCATAGTGCGTGGAAATGATCGTGGGAAAGGACGATGCCGAGGTAAAACTGCCAATGCGGATACCCGCCGCATCGGCGGCTTTCACCGTATCGGTATCAATGTCATCTTCATACTGCCGCATGTGTCCGCCGGCGGCATTAGCCAGCGCCTCATAGGAAACGAGAGGATCACCCAGTGCGCCAGGCGGCAAGGCCGAAAGATCAAGAAGCTCGCGGGCAAGCATTTTGATATTGAGCGCGGCGGGCGTTTTCGGCTCTGCTTTAGTGGGAACACCCATTGTTACCGACTGGGACCAGGCGCTTTCGTTATTCCAGGAATCCCAAGCCGAAACCCAATATTTATAGGTATACCCCTCTTTAACATCGGCATCAAAATAGGTCAGGTCAGGGTAGCCTGAGATTTCAGTGTCCAAGATAATTTGCTTGGCCCTATTTTTCGTGATGCTGGAAATCACTGATTTTCCCTGCCAGGTCAGCCGGCCGTTTTGCTGCACGAGCTGATCCACGGACGGAGCGGACTGTACATTTTGTGAAATTTCCGAACCGCTCTGTGAAAGCCGTTCGGCGCTGGATTCCCCGGCGTTAGTTCCAACAGGAAGAGATGGATTGTCATACTTGATATCGCTCAAAATCTCTGGGGGGCCGAAACCTTTCGCTCCTTCCGCCACTGCCCGGTAGATGGTGAAACGAACAATATCTTCGGCAGAATCGGCAGAATCGGTGAAACGAACCGCATTGGTAAAATCGGCAAAGATAGGCAGCACGATGCCGCGTTTGTTTTTATTCGCCTCGATGGATTGGTTAACGCCGATGGAATGATTTGCGATGGGTGTTGTTTCGCCAGCATCAGAGTCCATCGCATCTTTTCTTGAAGCGCTTTTTCCGGGCATAGAAAGCGTTGCGGGAGAGATAGCGGGGGCGTTAGGCGGCGTAACCTTTTCGACTTTAAACTCTATAACATCGGAATATTCGCTACTACGCCCGAAGACATCGATAGAGCAAATGCGGTACTGCGCGGTCCTGCCGTTTTCCACCTCGTCTTCAAAGAATATGGGCGATTCGAAGTAGACGTCGGATTCATCAAGCATGTAGGAAATCGCGACCGGTTCCTGATTGACCCGGACGAAGTCTTTTTCCCCATCGAGCTTGCGTTCGATGATATAGCCGCTGATAATCCCGCGTTCTGCTTCGCTTAGGGCCTGATCCCAGCGCAACGGTGCCCTGCCGTCAATGCCATAGCCCAGAAGACCCTGCGGTTTGGTAAGATCATTTGTCTTTCCATTTGTGAGAAACACCCTGCCAATTAAGGTGCCACCCGGTGTTTCCACATAATAGGCGATATCAGCATCGTCTTTGAGCTCAAGTTCCGATAAATCATCGCAGAATAAAAACCCTGCTTCTTCCGCGAATTCATCATCGACGAAGCTCAAGGACATAAGCTGCTGTCTGGCGGTGAATATCTCATAGGCGAGCTGAAACCCGGGCCGGTCTTCCAGCAGACTTAAGCCGCTTATGGGATTGGCCTGTATGAGAGAAAACTTTTGCCAGATAGACGATTGAATCGAAGCGCTTGTAAGAGCGTTGTTTTGCAACCGATTCTGCACGTAGATGGGATTTCCCAGCAAAATATCAGTCTCCGGAATTTTTTGCCCGATATCCCCGGGAATGGTAATACGCATATCCCGCATCCTTTCAAAATCGACTCCGCCGCTCACGCGCGGCTTGGATTCCAGGGTGTCGGTGCGGTACACCGCGCTGCGGAACTCTTCCGCATTCGCCATGCCCATGGCCGCCAGCTTGCTTGGCGTCAGCTCGGCCTGCCCGTATAATTCCTGGATGAGATTGATATTCTCCTGTCTATGTTTTTCATACTCATCTTCATCATCCACTTCCCATCCTTCAAGCTCGATAAGACCGCTTTGGCCCTTAGCCGGCGAAGCAACGCCTTCTTTGACAAGCTCGCGCCGACCATCGATCTCACGGTACAGCATAAATCCCCCCTCTGGAACCCAGTCGCCCGAGGGAGTCATATGTAGGAGGATTTCGCCCGGGTTTTGCCATACGCCTTTCATGTTAACCGTAGACGGTATTTCCACCGACTCTGCGTCTGAAGGCGGCATGAGCAGGTTTTGCGTCGCGGCCTGCAAGTTGGTAAGAATTTCGGTCTGTGCCGCAAGGGCCTGCCGCGCAGAAGGCGCGGACATATGGATGTCGGGCTGTTGGTTTGCCAGCAAAATCATCGGAGCCTGCACCTCTCCGGCATTGAAAAGGAGCGGCGAGACGGTGGCTTGCTTCTCAGGCTCATTCCTTAAGGGAGCAGAGGACGCTCCTTCCGGCGCATACGCCGGAAAATCAAGCAGCTGTATTGTCTCGTCGGATTCTTCCAGCCGTTCCGACAGTTGCCTGTCAAGAATGCGCAGATTGTTGAGAGCCAGGCGGGAGTCCACGATATCCGTTAACTGCGCTGCCGAAAGCAGTTCCTCTGCAATGGCCGGATTCCGCAGCAACGAGTCGATGCTCGGGGCATCGCTGTGCAGTAACTCCTCCAGTGTCTGCGGTTCTTTTATTTCGGTATCGGCAAGGATATAAGCCCGGTCTGGCAGGTAGGAAAAGGCTGTAAAAAAGCCGAGAGACCAAAAGATTCCTATCGTTACGAGCGCCAAAGCAGAGAACGTGACAAGCACAGAACGGACAGTATGTGTTTTAAACTGAGACAGCACCCAATGGGTTGCGTTCTTAAAAATTTTCATGTCTTCAACTCCTATTCTTCTATAGACCGGCGGCAATCAAAATACTCCAGAATCAGTTGGGTTTTGCTGTTGACGTTCAATTTGCGGTATATTTGTTTGATAAAGTAGTTCGCACCCCAAATGCTGATGGAGGCCTCCGATGCGATCTCTTTTGCCTTCATGCCCTTGAGAAGCATATGGAAAACCTTTCTCTCACGCGGCGTCAATGTTATGACGGCATCCGCTTCCGAGGGGCATCCTGTTTTTTGTTGCATGACAATCCCTCCCACTCTAACTACCATTTTAGAGAGAAAACCTTGTTTTTAATAGCTACTAATCTTGGTAGGTTGGTATAAAACAGAGCCCTGACCGAAGTCAGGGCTCTGTTTTATACCAAAGGACGAGCTGTAAAATTATATAGTATGACTAAAAGCTATTTATGGTTTTAGTGAAAAGCTGTGCGAGCTCAGGCGGGCGAACAATTCCGAGCGGTTGTTGATACCCAGCTTTTTATAAAGATTTTTGATGTGGAAATTGGCAGTGTGGACGCTAATCTTCAACTCATCTGCGATCTGTTTTGCGTCCTTCCCGTGTAAAAGGAATGCGGCGACCTCCTTTTCACGTGGCGTGAGTTTCAGATTTTCCAGCACGTCCGACTCCTCCACCCTCCGCACGGCCTCAGTCATATCAACAGCGTGAAAATCGTCCGACCATTCCGCATAAAAAAGATACTTCGAGTAGGCGGGGGACAACAGGATGAATACGACAAATACAGCGCCGGAGATCAGGGTGGCCGCAAGCGGGAGAAGTTCGGGCGAGTGAGCGGAAATAGCGCCCGGAATCACATAGGAGATCATGCTCACCGGCAGGATGGTCACAAGGCACAGCTTGAAGATGTGAAAGTTCCCGTGCTTTTT
>JAKJDB010000415.1 GCA_022706175.1 Candidatus Zhuqueibacterota bacterium
CGTCTGCCAGATCATCATCACCGAAGTCAAAAGCGCCCGTTTTATCCACCGGCAATAGCGGATGCCCGACGAAAAGGAACACATTCTGATTCGGCGCGACGTCAAGCTCTTCCTCCAGCCAGCGGGCCTGCCACTTAAAGGAGGTTTTTCCGGAACTGTCGAGAAAGATAAACCTGCTGTTCCCCGCTGAAAATGCGAAAACATATGGCCCGTAGTGGTCATAGTAGCGGAAACCGCCAAACGCGCCGTGCTCGTTATCGCCAAACGTCAGGAGATAGGGTTTTTCAAGATGCCCCAAGGTCCGGTGCAGGGCGCGGTATTTATCTTCGCCCGCACCGCTGACCGCGTTTCCAGCGGAGACGACGAAGGCCACATCGCTCCGGTTGAGTTCGGGGATGATTTTCCGCTCAAAAATACCAACTGAGTTATTGATGTTGCCGACAACGGCAAAACTGAACGTGTCTTCTCCATGCAGAATCGATTCAATGCGCTCTACCTGTTCAGCATGGACGGCACCGTAATCCTGTTCAAAGAAATTGAGATAGATCTTATAGAAAATGACCAGGAACAGAATGACCAGGTTCAGATAGAAGAGCGCCCGCCACCACGACAATCTAGCCATTGCCCATCCTCCGGCGGGCCAGTTCATGCAGGGTCACGGGGACACCGATGAGCATGCCGAGATAAATCGTCAAAAACCGCCAGACCAGTATGATGCCGACCAGTTCGGACGCATGAACGAGCGAAGCGAAAAACAATCCGAAAACGCCCTCGGCAAATCCAGCTCCTCCTGGCGACGGAGCGAAATACATGATACAGGTCGACACCACCAGCAGGCCGGTGGTCGTAAAGTAATTCGTCTGATAGCCCGCGCCCCAGAACAGTACAGAGGGGAACGAAAACAGAGAAAGGAGGAAGATAAAGGTAAAGAAAACGGAGAGGAAGACGTCTTTTCTGTCCCCCTGAACGTAAATCTTCAAGCATCGCGAGAATCGTACCGCTTCCCTGAGAAATTTCGCTTTGATTCGCCGCGTTCTTTCAGGGCTGGTGAGACGCAGCCAGGCCAGGCCTCTGGCAGTCAGGTCGAACAGCCGCAGCAGCCAGCGCAGACGGAACAGCAACACCAGGAAACAGGCGAGATAGCCGATGGCGACGCTGGCCAAAATCCAGCCTATACTGGACATCATTCCACCATCCCGGAAATACGGCAGTCCCGCGATAAGGAACGGTACTGGGAGAAAAATCAGGAACATTGCGATAAACGTTCGGATGGTCGTCGCCGCCGTGGCCGTGCCAATCGAAACGCCGCGCCGATAAAGAAACCAGACCTGGGCAAAACCTCCGCCAGTCGCCATGGGGGTGATATTGGAAAACAGGATATTGATGAACGTCAACTTGCCGAGGTTTCCAGCGGCGAGATTGTGCCCCGACGCCTTGAGAATGAAGTGCAGGCGCAGTGCATCACTGACAAAATAAATCGTCAGAAGCATGGCAAGTGCAGAAAGAACCGGCCAGGACCACAGATGCTCATTAATGGAAAACGACTGTGCGCCAACCTGCCGATAGATAAACAAAGGCACGCCACAGCTCAACGCAAGAAACAGGAAAGCGTAGGCCGTCCAGCGGACCGAAATCGCCCTTTTGGTAGACTGCTGCGAGGGGTCCAGCCCTTTTACGCTCACCGACCTGCCCTTCATGCCAGAATCGTTGTGATCAGGTAGGCCGTATAGCCCACGTAACAGGCCAGCAGCACCGCGCCTTCAAGGCGGTTGATACGTCCCGGTCCACGGAATCCGTAGCCGAACACGAAGAGCGAAAGGGTCAGCCCAGCCATCACCATCATGTCGCGGTTGAAAACTTCCGGTCCGATCGCCATCGGGTGAATCGCACCGGCGATCCCCACCACCGCCAGGGTGTTGAACAGGTTGGACCCAAGAACGTTGCCCAGCGCGATGTCATGTTCCCCCTTGCGGGTGGCGATAATCGACGAGGCCAGTTCCGGCAGCGAGGTGCCCACCGCGACGATGGTCAAGCCGATGATCAGGTCGCTGACCCCGAATCCATGAGCGATCTCCACCGCGCCCCAGACCAGGATGCGGGAGCTGACGACGAGCAGCACCAGGCCCACTGACAGCCAGAAGACCGCACGGCGAATGGGCATGGCGCGAACGTCGAGTTCCTGCTCCATCTCGCTCCCCAGCGCATCGGCTTTTTTCTGCATACCCTGCCAGATGGTCCAGGCCATCAGGCCGCCGAACACGGTCAGCAACACGATGGCATCAAGCCGGGTTATTTTGCCATCCCAGAGTTGCCAGGCCGCCAGTGCAGTCACCACCGTGAGGATGGGCAGCTCTTTGCGCAGCACCTGCGAATGGACGGCTATAGGGCTGATCAGTGCGGTCACCCCCAGGATCAGGGCGATGTTGGTGATGTTCGACCCGTAGGCGTTGCCCAGCGCGATGCCCGGATTGCCCTGCGAGGCGGCCAGTGCCGACACCACCATCTCCGGCGCGGAGGTGCCGAAACCCACGATCACCATGCCGATCAACAGCGGCGGCATGCCGAAATGACGGGCGGTGGAGGCAGATCCCTCCACAAAACGGTCGGCGCTCCAGACGAGCAGTGCGAGACCAAAAATTACAGCGATGAAGGCCAGTGTCATACAGAACAAAAACTCCCTGAAAGCATATGCACTGGATTACCCCTTCGGCGGATATGGATCGTTGCCGTGGCTGTCCTTGTTCTGGATCTTCCCGTCCTTGCCATGGATGTAGAACTCGGTGCCTTGGTTCTGGCTGATCTTGCGCCCGGCATCGACTGCATCCTGCTTCTTGTCGAAGTGGCCGCTGCTGCGGGTCGCGCCGTCCTTCTTGACGTCCCACCCTCCGTCGCTGTTGGGTACTACACGATGTGATCCGGATTTCTTTGGCATGGTCGCCTCCTATTTACATGGTTTCGGTTGAAATAAGCCGCATGGCCAATCCTTTTTACAGGAATACCGTTAGTGCCATCTCGGCACTCGCTGTATAGCATCAAAGTAGGTTCGTTCGACATAGTTGACACACCATTTATGTATTGCCATCCGTCATATTTTTTGCCCGAGCGGAATACTCGCCCACCTTATCTGCGTTATAAAGCCGCAGGAAATATTCGTTTGATCTGCGACGATCACCAATGATGTGGTAATACTGGCCAAGGTGGAAAAGGCTGAACAGGTCAAAGGCATCTATTGCCAACGCTTGGTTATAAAAGCTGAGAGCAAGGTGGTCGTCTCCGTTCAATGCATGAGCCCATGCCAGTTTGTTGTAGACGACCAAAGCCTCCGGTTTTTCATTTCTGACCTCTTCAAGAAGCTGGATCGCCTGTCGGTAATCGCCATCCAATCCGTAAGCAATTGCGAGTTTAAATTTGGCATAAGGGCTTGAGGTTATCTTTGCCAGTGAGGTGTAAATCTGGATAGCCTGTTCATAACGCTGATCGTCCACATATAGAGAGCCAAGACGTTCGATGGTCTCAATCTTCTGGCGATCCTCAACCGGGTATCCGCGCTCGTAGATCCCCATCAACCGTTCGTAGGCCGCAATGGCTTTCTTTTTGTAGCCCACACGAATGCAAATGCCGCCGAGCATCCGTAGGTACTGAGGATGTTCATCACTCCGGTCAACCGCAGCTTCAGCCGCTTCCAAAGCCCCTTGATGATCACCATCGGAAAGTTTCTTCTTGGCAAGTTCAAGGTAATATAGCGGGCTCGATGATGGCGGTTGAAATTCTTGCTTGGGTGTGACCCGAGAAGGC
>JAKJDB010000416.1 GCA_022706175.1 Candidatus Zhuqueibacterota bacterium
CTGACCAAAGCCATGGCCACTGATTGGGGCCGTTACAACATCCAGGTCAACGCCATCGCGCCGGGCTATTTTAAAACAGACATGACCCGGGCTTTGTATGAGAATCCGACGTTCGATGCCTGGCTGTGCTCACGAACGCCGGCCAACCGCTGGGGCGAACCGGAGGAGCTGTGCGGCGCGGTGATCTTTCTCGCCTCCAACGCAGCGAATTATGTGAACGGTCATATTCTCTATGTGGACGGCGGCTTGACCGCTTGTGTCTGATCCTCATCATCGAGCCCACAGCAGGAATTGTGCAGCACCCTCTACCCGGTTAACTCAATAATTTTCTTGAATTCGTCAATAATTTTCAATACATTTAACTTTGCGCCCATAGCTCAGCTGGATAGAGCAACGGACTTCTAATCCGTAGGTCGTGCGTTCGAATCGCACTGGGCGTGCCATGGTGTTTTTCCCTTCACGCCAGTGTCCTCTTTCTCATACTCTCTTCACCTTCACTCAAAGGGCGATGAAAATGACCTTTTTCAACACAGTGTTACGCACGCATTTTTATCCTCGCCCTGCATCAAGGCTATTTACATCCCCATATCCTTATCATAGCGTATCACTATCTGCCGATCCGGCGGTGCATTTAAAAACGGAGAACGATCGATGAAACGTTTTGGACAAATCATCGGCGTCAAGTCCGAACGCCTGGCTGAATACAAAGCCCATCATGCCGACGTCTGGCCGAAGGTTCTGGACATGATCAAGCAATGTCACATAAACAACTATACCATCTTTCACCGCAACGATATGCTGTTCGCTTACTTTGAGTATCAGGGCGCGGACTTCGCGGCCGATATGGCCAAAATGGCGGCCGATCCCATCACTCAGGAATGGTGGTCGATCATGATGCCCATGCAGACCCCTCTGCCGGACCGGGAGCAAGGGGCGTGGTGGGCGGATATGGAAGAACTTTTTCATCTCGACTGAGCGGAGCTTGCCATGATACGGACACCCTCCTGCATAGCCAAGTGCGAACGTATGCGCAAAACGCTTCAGCACCAGGAACCTGACCGCGTGCCGATCAGTGATTTTTTTTGGGGATCGTTTCTCGAACGCTGGCGCCGGGAGATGGATCTGCCCGCTGATGCGGACATCTACCGTTATTACGACCTGGACTGGATGGTGACCATCCCCAACATGGATCCGCACATCAAGAATTTTGAGATTTTTGAACAAACTCTGGATTATGTACTGGTCAAAACCGGCTTTGAAGCGGTTATCAAAAAGATTTTCAACGATCCCATGCCTGCGTTTTTGTCGCTTGATACCAACACCGTGGAAAAGATGACCGCTTTTCAGTTCGATGATCCTTTTGACGATCGTCGCTATTTTTCCGCAGGCGATAATCAGGTGGCTGGCATCGGCGACAGTTTTTCCCGTGATTCCGAGCCCTGGATCAGTACAGTGAAAAGGCTGTATCCCGATTTTGCGGTCTACGGCAGCGTTTGCGAAGCCCATGAGATGCTGTGGCGGATCATCGGTTCTGAAAACGTGTTGATGTGGATCGGCCTGTACCCCGACGAAGTGGGTCGGTTCGTTGAACGGCTCGGTGCATTCTGCCTCGGCATAACCGAGGCTCAGATCAAAGCGGCCGACGGCCTGCTGGACGGTATGGTCATTTGGGGCGATGTGGCGTATCGCAAAGATCTTTTCTTTTCTCCGGATTACTGGCGCAAATATTTTAAGCCGGTAGTCAAGGCCATGGTGGAAATCTGCCACCAGCATGGCCTTCCGGTCATCTATCACGGGTGCGGCAACGTTAATCGTATTTTTACTGATTTCATCGACATTCAGGTCGATGCCATGAACCCGCTCGAGCATAAAGCAGAGCTCGATGTGCTGGATTTGCGCCGGCGGTACGGCCATCGCATGGCGTTTTGCGGCAATATGGATGTGAAGGTCTGGGCCGATGGATCGGAGGAGAGGCTGAAAGAGGTCGTGTTGACCAAGTTGAATGCCGCCAAAGGCGGCGGTTTGATTTTCCAATCCGATCACTCCGTGCCGGATACGATCTCAGCTCAAAGATATGATCAGGTCGTTACGCTGGTCCGCCGCTATGGACGATATCCTTTGGAATTGGGGCGCTACGACCGGCCGGAGATACACTGATTTTTTAAGCACAAACCGCTAACAAACGCTGCTCCTGAGGCGCCGGTACATCGCGCACTCGAGATCAACCCAAAGAAAGACCGTATGAACTCTCGACAAAGGATTTTGGCCGCCATCGGACATCAGGAACCGGATCGCGTACCCGTCGATATCGGCGCTACGCCCAGCTCCGGCATCTCCGCCATGGCCTACAACCGGCTCAAAGCGCGCATGGGCTTTGTCCATCACCCCGCGTTCATCTATGATGTGGTGCAACAACTGGCGCAGCCCGATGAAGCGTTTCTCGATCATTTTCAGATCGACGCCCTGGACATCGGCCGGACGTTCAACACCCAGGAACACGATTGGTACGCAACCACTCTGAATGACGGCAGCGCGGCACGGTACCCCGTATGGTTCCGGCCGATCAAACAGGCGGACGGCAGTTGGATCGCCCGCAATCCAGATGGTCAGACCATCGCGCTCATGCCTTCAGGTATGAATTTTTTCGATCAAACCTGTTTTCCCTATGTCAATGGCTATCCGGCTGATTTCAAAAAACTGCCCGCTGCCATGGCCAAAGTGCATTGGTCCGCTATGGCCCACAGTCCCTGGGACCACAGCGGTGAGGAGGATTTCTGGCAGCAGCTGCGCACCAGGGCGCTGTCATTGCGCCAAAAATCCGATCGCGCGCTGGTGATCATTTGCGGATGCAATCTTTTCGAGTGGGGCACTTTTCTGCGCAGAATCGACAACTTTTTGGCCGATCTGGTGCTGGACAGCGGTCATGTGGAAAAGCTTCTCGATGCGCTGATGGAGATCCATCTGACAACGCTTGCACAGGTCTGCACCGCGGTCGGCGATGTGGCCGACGTCATTCGCTTCGGCGACGACCTCGGTTCCGATACCGGACCGTTGATGTCGCCGGAGCTCTATCGCCGGTATTTCAAACCCAGACACCGCCTCCTTACGGATTACGTCAAGAAAAACAGCACCATGCACACTTTGTTGCATTCCTGCGGCTCCATCTTTTCCCTGTTGCCGGACCTGATCGAGGCCGGCTTTGAAATCATTAATCCGGTGCAAACATCGAGTCGCAACATGGAGCCCGAGCAGCTCAAGAACCAGTTCGGCAAGGACCTCTGTTTTTGGGGCGGCGGCTGCGACACCCGTACCGTGTTGAATCGCGCTAGCGTCCGCCAGGTTAAAGAGCATGTAAAGAAAAGGCTGGAGATGTTTAACCAGAACGGTGGTTTTGTATTCACTCCGGTTCACAACATCCTTCCCGATGTTCCTGCGGAAAACATTCTGGCCATGTTTCAGGCGATTCAGGAGTTTAACACTTAATCCTTTCACCTAATATGGGACTACTGAAAATGAAACGACTGCTTTGGATTTTATGGCTGTCCGGTGCGGCGTGGGCGCAGGGCGATGATCTGTTTACCCTGTCCCAATCACGCCGGTGTGATTTGCAGTTTTCGGTTTATGTCACTGCGGATGACATCATTCACTATCTCAGCGATGACGCGGGCAGGAGGGAGGCGCTTTCGGTCCTGCGCTGTCACGGCATGAGCAAGGTGTTTCTGGAATTCCATCGCGGCGGACTGGTGGTGGATGCCTCTCTGCTGAAAACCAACCGGACGTT
>JAKJDB010000417.1 GCA_022706175.1 Candidatus Zhuqueibacterota bacterium
GGGAAAATCCAGCCAGTAGACCGAATGATCCTCGGGATCGTTCTGCGGCACGCCGTTGACCATGACTGCGATGCGCCGCTGGTCAAAGCCGCGGATATTCAAATAGGTATAACCGAGTCCATTGCCGCCCTCTGAATAAAATGTGGTGGAGGGCAACTCGGACAACAACGCGGGAATATCCTGCACCGAATAGCGCTCCTGTATCTGCTGTTGCTGCAGGTTGGCATAGCCGGCGTCAAACGGCTGTTCGCGGCTACGGCTGGCCGTGACCAGCATGCTCTGCAGCGGCAGCACCGTGGGCTGCAAGCGAAAGGTCACCGTCGGAGAAGGGTCGGATGCCGGAACCGTTTGCGATTGCGCGCTGTAGCCCAACAACCGCGCTTCCAGCACCACTTCACTCTGCGGCAGGCGAAAGGCGAAGCGGCCGTGCTCATCTGCTGCCGCGCCTATGCGGCTGCCCGGCCTCATCACCGTAGCGCCGGCTAGAGCGAGTCCGGACTGCGCATCCAGCACAACGCCGGTGACGAGACGTTCCTGCGCCGTCAGCCCGCCGGCCAAAACGCAAATCATCAGAAAACGATGGATCATAAAGCCTCCTGGTTCGCCTTGATTTCACTTATACAGGCGAATGGAAATAAAAAAAGGCCGCTTCACCTGAATGGGCAAAGCGGCCTGCAACTTTTGTCGTGTTGGAACAGTCGTTTTCCTACGCTGGCATTACCCAGATCAGGTTCGTTTCGTCCCATGCAAAGGGACGCGTGGTAGGGTGTTATCTCAGCCTTGCCGGCGACCGGCAAAGCACCCCTAACGAGGGCAGTTTAAAGAACAATTTTATAGAAATAAATTAACCAACAGAGCGGTGGAAAGCAAGAGGATTTTTACACTTTCCGCTCTCAGCGCTCAAAATCGCGCCCTGCAAAAAACAGCTGCCTCCGGGCCCTGCAACAGCCCGTTTACACAAAAGAAAGATACAGTTCTTCGAACTCCATGACCTGCTTGCCTACGGAGAAATAATCCTCCACCCGCTTTCGGCCCGCGGCGCCCCAGGTTTCGGCACGGTCGGGATTCGCCAGCAGGGCCTTCATGGCTTGCGCCAGGGCCTGGGAGTTTTTCTTTTCAACCAACAGACCGGTCTCCTCCGGCACCACCAATTCACCCGATCCCTCCACATCGGTGGCGATGACCGGCCGGCTGCGCGCCATGGCCTCGAGCAGCACATTGGGGAACCCTTCCCACAACGACGGCAGAACAAACGCATCCCAATGGGCCAGCAGATCCGGCACATCGTCGCGCCGGCCCAAAAAAGTCACGTAGGGTTCGATCTGCAGCTGTGCAACCAGCCGGCGCAGCTCCTCCAGCTTGTCGCCGTCGCCGGCCAGTTCCCAGCGGGCGTGCGGATACTCCTTCACCACTTCTGGAATGGCCTCCAGCAGATAGCGATGGCCTTTCTGGTAGGCCAGACGCGCAGCGGTGCCGAAGATAAAATGCGCGCGGTCGCGATGGGCCGGCGCAGGCGCGAATTTACGCAGATCCACGCCGTAATAAATGGTCTGTATTTTCTGCGGATCCTGCCCGCGATCCCTGATGATATAAGGCCAGATGGAATTGGACACAGCCACCACCATATCGAAACGGCCGCTGGTCAGCTGATACATTTTTTTCTGGTGGAAACGCAACCGGCCGGTGATCGCCTCCCAGGAGATGAGCGCTTTGGGTTTGTACACATAGGTCGACAAAGCGCCGATGATGTCGGCGAAAAACAGCGTGGTCATCATGATGTCCGCCTGCAGCGAGCGGGCCAGTTTTCCCAGCTTGAACGGCAGAGTGTAGTCGAAGCGGCGCGACTTGGGCAAAAAGTGCACCGGCACACCGAGAGCGCGAAACCGCTCCTCCAGCGGCCCGCCGATGCCGACGCAGATGACCGAGATGTTGAACAGGTTACGGTTCAGCCGGGTGATCAGTTCCAGCAATTTGAGTTCCGCTCCGCCCACGCTGAATCCATACACCACCTGAACCAGATTGATGCGTTTCATGTTGCTTTCACCTGTTTAGAGTGCGTGACGCGATAGAACAACGCCTCATAGTCCCGAGTGACTTTGTCCCAGGAATAATGGCGATGCACGTGTTCCTTGACGCGACGACGATAATGCTGAACCACCTCCGGATGATCCAACAGATACTGCAGCTGATCGACCAGGTTCTGATCATCGCGGGTGTGAAAGTACAGGCCCGCATCCTGCAGCACCTCGTGATGCTCCGGCACATCATTCGCCAGCACGCAATTCCCATAGCCCATGCCCTCCAGCAGGGCCGGATGGGTGCCGCCCACTTCTGTGGCCTGCACATACAGATAGGCGTGCGATTGCAGTTCACGATAGCCCTGGCCGAACACGTAGCCGGTGAAAACGATGCGTGGATCGGTCGTAGCTCTCAGCCGCCGAATATACTCGGTGCTGTACGGCGCATCGCCCACCATCACCAACCGCAGATCGGTGCGCGTGCGTTCAAAGGCCTGAACCAGCCGGTGGGCGTTGTTCTCGGGCTCCATGCGCGACACATAGAGCACATAGCGATCCGGCTGCAGGCCGAACCGGTGCAGGATCTCCCGGCTTTCTACTGCGGTTTCCGGTGCGCCGTAGGGAATAAACGTGGAGGCTTTGTTGAATCTGCTCAGGTAATAGTTCTGCACGTCGCGGGCATCGCTGACGATGGCCGTGGGCATGAACGTCGCCAAGAACTCGGAGATGCGATAAAAAGTTTTGCCCGCCCAGTTCCACTTTTGTCGTTTCCATTCCAGGCCGTCGACATTCAGCACCGTGGGTTTGCCCATCAGACGGGGCAGCATCGCAAACAGGGCGTTGGCACTGTTGCAGATAAACACCACATCATAACGGATAAAAAAGCTGTACAACGTGCACACCAGGGTGTGGATCACGGTGTCCAGATATTTGTGGCTGATGGTCGGCAGTATTTTAAGGCGCACGCCTTTATAAAGCGCTCCGTCATAATCGATCATGTGGCTGCGGCCGTAGACCGTAACCTCATGGCCGAGCGCCGCCAACCGCGGCGCCATCTCTTCGATGAACGTTTCGAACCCGCCATAGTTCGCCGGTATGCCCCGAATGCCCATGATGGCGATTTTCATCAGATCTAATCCCGTGCCTGTATTTTTTCACGCCCACGCGTTTGTTTCATCTCGAAGAGCACTTGCAGCAGCGGCTCCACCTCGCGACGCTGCAGCAGCCACAGCGCCGCCAAATAGATCAACGCGACCAGCGGCACGCCGGCCGCAAACGTGGCCAAGGCGCCCCAGTGCAGCACCTGGCTGTTGAGCGCTTTGAATCCCAATCCCCCTGCCAGCATGAACAAGCCGGACGCCGCCGCTGGTTTCAAAGCGATTAAAAAATCATAATTGGTCAACTGAACCTGCCGATTGGTCAGCGTCTGAATGATGGGAAAAGTCAGAACATAGAGCGTTGTAAAAGCCGCGGACACGCCCACCAGGCCGTAACGCGTGCCGAAATAGATGGCCGCCGCCAACGGCGCCAGATAAATCACGTTCCACCAGAATTCGATCTCCGGGCGGCCGACCGCTTTGAGCACCGAACCCTTGATGGTGCCGACCGATTTCAACATGGCCATGGGCACCAGCAGAATCAGCGGCCAAACCATCTCCAACCACTTGGCGCCGAGAAACAGCAGAATGAACTCACGGGCGAACAGCCCCAAACCGATCAGAAGTGGAAACGTAATCATGGAAATATAGGTGATCGCC
>JAKJDB010000418.1 GCA_022706175.1 Candidatus Zhuqueibacterota bacterium
GGGAGAGGCCTCGCGCGAAATGCCGATGGGATGATAGTAACCCGCCTCTGCATTCCATTGGGCAAACCGGTCAAACGGCCAATGGTAGCGGCGGTTGACCAAACAGCGGTTTTCGCCGACCAGCGTATTCACGATTTCATCATAATAGTTGGCGGGAGCGATCCAGGTGTAGACATATTCTTGTTCCCCATGCTTGAAGGAGGCCGGCAGATTGAGGTGATCGATGATATTCTGTTTGCTGCCGGCGAAATTGCCGGCAGGTGATTTGAAACGCCTCATCGCTTCGATACCAGGTCTGGTCGCCGCTTTCCGCCCAATCATCCGCTGAAGCGGTGACCACGGCCTCTCGATTGTCATAGTATTGGCAGATACCGGCAAAAGAAATTGGCATGCTCTTTTCTGTTGGATGTTCTATTTTTAAAATTAGTGAGTCCGAGTCGCCAGCAAACGCGGCCGAGACATAGGCGATGGCATTCGGGTAATCAAACCGGACAGCCTCGATGCCATTAAAAAAATCACCGGTTGTTTTTTCCGGCAGAGTCGAGTAGGCGTGCCAGGATGAATATCTTTTGCATGCATGCAAGTTCGCGCTGCCAGGGGGAAGAGTGATTTTGTAGGTGAGCGGATAGGCGCAACCATACTCTGCGTGCATGGTCGAGTCGATGGCAACCAGTAGTTCATCCGCATTGGACTGAGAGATCGATAAGGCCGGCTTGATCGGCCATGGAGAAGGCGGAAGGGGGACGCCGCCCAAAGCAGCCATCTCCGCATCCGAAAGGGCCCGTGAAAACAGCCTGATCTCTGCGACATCCAGCGGATTGTCCTCGCCGTTTTCATCGGCAAAAAACAACACTGTCGGCTCGAGCGAGAACCGGCCGTCCACCTCCCCGGGCGCCCCGCGCAACACCGGTACTCCATCGATGTAATAGTCGTAGCGATGGTCGTTTTGCACAGCCACGGCCAAGCGATACCAGTGACCCGCTGCGATCAGCGGTTCGGTATACCCGGTTGCATGCACGCCCATTTTGCTGGTCGGATCAATAAACCATTCCCCATCATCTGTGTTGAGCGGATTGGTCTGCAATAACGTATACCATTTGTCTGGCTGCGTGACTCTGATATCCATGACCAGAGTGAACTCATTGACTTTGTTGCCTTCGCCATTCGCGGCGATGCGAGGCTGGATGCCATAATAGCTTCCCACGCCGATGTTGACCGCACCATCGCCCTGCCGCGGACTTTTGGCAATGGAGTGGTTGCCGATAAGCAACAGATCCTGGCCGACAGCTGCCCTCAGCAAATTGCTTTGGTCGTCAAAGGTCCATCGGCCGGATAGATTCTCCTGGGCGACTAATTTCAGCGCTGCGGTTAATAGGATAACCGAGATGCCTCGAAAGGCTGTCCTGAGCACTTTTCTCATTCTAGCTCTAAGCTTTTTGCGGCATTGACAAAAGCCATAATATTTTCCCATGGGATCGCCAGGTCCAGTATATGGGCCGGAGCGATCAGAAAGCCGCCCTCTTTTCCCAACAGCTCATTGGTGGCCTGCACTTGCCGCTTGACTTCCTCCGGAGTTCCATTGGGCATAACCGACTGTACCCCGATGCCTCCCCAGAAGGAGAGTTTATCTTTGTATTTTGAATAAATGGCAGAAAGGTTGTTGCACTCAGGCTGAATCGGGTTTAAAACCTGTACGCCGGCTTCGATAAAGTCATCGATGACTTCTTCCACTTTGCCGCAACTGTGCATAAAGATAATCACCTCGGGATTCACTTCTTTTGCCGCACGAATGATTCTCTGGAGCCTTGTTTTAAGAAAAGTCTGATAGATTTTCCGTGACATCATCAAACCCTGCTGGCTGACGATATCATCGCCTAAACGAATGATATCAACTCCGGCTTGTGCAAATAATCGTGCCTGTTTGATCCTGATTTGGGTAATATTTTCGAAAAGGGCGTGTGCCAGTTTTTCGTTGAGATGGAAATCCATGAATAACGTTTCCATATTGCGCATCAGCCAGGCGGTTTCGAAAATGGTTTGATACATTTCGCCACAGACCGCATAGCCTCGACGGTGATACTCTTTGGTTTTTTGGACCACTTGCAGGTATCGGTACTCTTCTCCCAGGTCAGGCCATGGATACCGGTTGATTTCTTCTACACGGGTCATCTGTTCCAATGGGTGGTGCTTGAAATCGGACAGTTCGTAAAAGGCCGGCACGGACCCAATTCCCCATTCATTAAAGACCACCGTCTTGTCCAGAGAGTTCTGCTTGAAAAATCGAGTGAAATCAGTTTTTTGTTTTGAAGGGGAAGGGAACACATATCTTGTATCAAAATCAAAATACTCTTCAGGAGGCAGGTCGGAACCGGTTCTTTCATGATAGAGCTTCATCAATAAAGGAGTAAAGGCCCCCCAGCTTATCTCGAAGGGAGTTTTATCCGGTCTGCCCGTTCGTTTTAATGCGGTCAGTACTCTTTCTCTAGCAGTCATAATAATCACTTTCTTTATGAAAGGTATTTTGATTGATTCCATCGCCATGGAGGCGGGCGTATGAACACAACAGGCATCTGGCTACAAGGCCTTGCCGAGCGCCACTCATCGCGTCCGGCATGCCGATATATTACCCATTCAAGACCCGAAAATCAAGATAAAAACATTCGGACTCATCACCTTCAGCGGCAGCCATTCCGGTGATCGGGCCACATTGATCTTCTGTACCTCAAAAACAAATTTAGAAAAATGGTTAGACTTTTATCCACAGCGTGTTGGAGGCATCGCTCTACTTTGCAGAACGACTAATTTATAAAGCAGAGCTTGGTGATGAGGATGAAATTGGCTGCAGCTTTACCGATCAACACCTCAACCGTCCTGTTGTTTTTGATAAAACTGCTCATCGATGGAGATTATACTTGCGGAAAGGGAGGCGGTTATTTTTCATCTGCTCTAAAGTCATACCGCCAATCAAGTCCTATGTTCAATCTTTTTACGAAAAACCGGAAATTTTTTAAATTCAACCGGAGAGATGTCGCCTCTATGTTTCTCGATCAGCCAGTTGTCCTGAAAGTGAATCAGCGCCACGTCGCCGTCTATTTTTATGGATGATGAGCGCAAATCGAACCAGTTCGTTCTTTTCATCTGCCCGAAGAGTCCTTCCGCACAGATTCTTGTGTGTGAGTTCATACTTTATGGGTCGCTTCCCGGCTGTTGATCCAATGGCAAGCGTCTTTTTCACAAGGAAAAGAGAGCAACCAGAGATTAGAATTCATTTTGTCTGAATTATCATTTCATCAACAACGCCTTTTTCGACATCTCATGGCTTGCGCTCTGAACTCTATAGACGTAGACGCCGTTCGCCAGACCGCCGGCATCCCAGGTGACACGATGAACGCCCGCCGGCTTGACCCCCTCCAACAGACGCGCGATCTCTTGACCAGAGATGGAATAGATCCTCACCGACACAAATTCGGAATGGGGCAAAGAAAATTCGATCGTCGTAGCCGGATTGAACGGATTGGGGTAATTTTGCGCCAGACTGAATCGCTCGGGGAGGTGGTTTATCGGCCGCTCGTTGACGGCAACGGGAGCCTCAAAGCGAACGCTGTAAAATCCCGTATTTTCCTCGATGACATAAATATAGCCGTCATTCCATCCGATAGCGCATGCAGCTTCTTGTACCGCACGATAGTGCCCCACCTCCACCATGTGAGCCGGATCGCTGACGTCGACGATGCGCACTCCCCATGTCGAGCTCTCCACATACAGGTAGGGCCAG
>JAKJDB010000419.1 GCA_022706175.1 Candidatus Zhuqueibacterota bacterium
CCACTCCGCTTATGCAGTGGCCTGGGCTCAGGCCGCCAGACCGATTCCCCTTCTGGGCACCACGCACGCCGATCAGACTCATCTGGATATCCCCTGCACGGACTTTTTATCCGAACAGAGCGTGCGAGGAGACTATGAGGAGGAAACCGGTCTGCAGATCGTCAGGACTTTTACTCATCTCTCCCCGCAGGAGGTGGAGATGGTGCTGGTTGCCGGACACGGCCCGTTCACCTGGGGCGCTTCGCCGGAACAGGCCGTCTATCACGCCGTGATGCTGGAAGAGCTGGCCAAAATGGCCTGGTTGACGCTGCAGATCAATCCCATCGCTGAACGATTGCCCGCTGATTTGATCCAGAAACATTATCAGCGCAAGCACGGCCCCAACGCCTATTACGGCCAATCCGGAACGGTCGCCAAGTGAATTGGAGAAAGAGAGGTTCTTCATGCGAACGATCTTTATGAGGATCATCGGTATGGCAGCGATGTTTTCTGTTTCCGCATCAGGGCAAAATCCCGCCAATGTGCTGACCGCTCAGGTCGACAAGGCTGAACACACCATCAGTCGGCATGTGTACGGACATTTCGCCGAACATCTGGGCCGTTGCATCTACGGCGGATTTTGGGTGGGGGAAAACTCAGCCATTCCGAATGTGCGTGGCATTCGTCAGGATGTGGTGCAGGCACTGCGCGACATCGCGATTCCGAATTTGCGCTGGCCGGGTGGTTGCTTCGCCGACACCTACCATTGGAAGGACGGCGTCGGACCGCGCGCTCAGCGGCCCACGATCATCAACGTGCATTGGGGGGGCGTGACGGAGGACAACAGCTTCGGCACGCACGAGTTCATGGACCTGTGCGAACAGCTGGGTTGCGATCCAGTCATCTGCGGCAATCTCGGCAGCGGCACCGTACAGGAGATGGCGCAGTGGGTGGAGTATCTCACCTCCGACAACATCAGCCCTATGACCGAATGGCGCAAGAAGAACGGCAGGGACAAACCTTGGCGCGTAGCCTTTTGGGGGCTTGGCAATGAGAGCTGGGGATGCGGCGGCACAATGACCGCGGCCTATTACAGTGATGAGATGCGGCGCTATTCCACCTTTTGTCTTAATTTCAGCGGCAATGACCTTTACAAGGTGGCCTGCGGCCCCTATGGGGATCAGATCGAATGGACCGAGACGCTGATGAAGGATGAGAACACCCGCCGGATGTTCAAAGGTCTTTCCTTGCATTATTACACGGTATGCCATGATTGGGGGAAAAAGGGCTCGGCCACTGCCTTTGACGATGGCGAATGGTTCACCACCATGAAAAAGACTCTGGAAATGGAAACACACATCCGCCGCCACTCTGAAATAATGGACCGGTACGATCCGGAAAAGCGCATCGGGCTGGTGGTGGATGAATGGGGCAACTGGCATGATGTAGAGCCTGGTACGAATCCTGGCTTTTTATATCAGCAGAACACGCTGCGCGATGCGCTGGTGGCGGGAATCAATTTGAATCTGTTCAACAACCACTGTGACCGCGTCACCATGGCCAACATCGCCCAGACCATCAATGTGTTGCAGGCCATGCTGCTCACCCGAGACGACCAGCTGGTGCGCACGCCATCCTATTATGTCTTTAAAATGTTCAAGGTGCATCAGGATGCCACTATGATCCCGGTGACGCTTCAGTGCGAATCCTTCAGCATGGGGTCAGAGTCTTTGCCGGCGCTGACCGCCTCCGCCTCGCGCAACGCGGCGGGCATCCTGCACCTGTCGATCACCAACATCGATCTGCAGCAAAGCAAGGAGCTTGTCTGCGAACTGGCCGGCATTGGTCCTATTCAACGGGTGAGCGGCGAGGTCCTGACCGCCTCTGCCATGAATGCATACAATGATTTCAATAAAGCGGAGACCGTTCGGCCGTCCGGCTTTGACCGGTTCACCGTAAAAGGGAACCGGCTGCGAGTGACCGTGCCGGCCAAATCGGTGGTCGTGCTGGAGATTTATCCCTAGTGGGCATGGTCGACGCGATCAGCCTTCGCGTCATGGGGAGGCAAAACAATAGATCCGGTCATCCTCCGCGGCGCACAGCAACCGGTTGTGCACGAGGATGGGCCCGCCACGCCAGCGGCCCTTTGCGGTGAAAGACCACACTTGGCGGCCGTTCTGCAGTGAAACGGCGTAGAGGGTTTTATCCATACTGCCGATTACGACCGCGTCGCCGCATAAAAGCGGCGAGGTGCTGATGGGCGCGGCGGTGGTAAAGCGCCAGCGAAGGCGGCCGGTGACGGTCTCCAACGCATACACGCGATGATCGGTGCAGCCGAAAACCACCAACGAATCATTCACCGCTGCGGCCTGATAGACGCCGCCGCCCGCCTGCTGCTTCCATTTCACGGTTCCATCCCTCATTCGCAGAGCATAGAACGTACCCGTGGTGGTGCCAACGTAGAGTACGCTGTCACGGCACACCGGCGCGCTGCGGATGGTTCCGTCCGCAGCAAAAGACCAATCCGGCTGCAGGTCCAGGGTGAAGGCTTGAATCTCGGCCGGTTCCACAGCGAGCACAATGCGGCCATGGCCAAAAGAGGGAGTGGACGCGGCCGGATGGTGCAGGCTCACCGAACAGAGCTCGCGCCCGTCCTGCAACGCATAGGCGAACAGCCTTCCCGTGGATTGCGCCACATAGATGCGGCTGCCCAACAGCAGGGGTTCACCCCGACATGGTCCAACGGTACGGCGCCAATCAAAGCGGCCTGATGGCAGGTGGTAGCTCTGCAGATTGTTTTCACCGTAGCTTTGCAGCAGCACCAGTTTTTCGCCGGCCAGCATCATGGCACAGGGGGTGTTGGCCGGGAGTCGAATCTTTCCCAGGCTTTTACCGTCCTGCAAGCGCAGGGCGACCTGTCGGCCGTCCATCATGCTGACATAGATTCTTTGTCCTTTCGCCAGCAGAGTCGGCATAGCGGTGGCTGAGGTGCGATAGGTCCATGCGAGTTCCAGGGGCCAGGCCGGTGCAGCGGAGGTTGAGGCCGACCGGCCCGGATCGCCGCCGTGCTGCAACCAGGCGCTGGAAAGATCAAACGCCTCCTGCGGCACGGTCAGAGGGCGGCAGGAGAGAATCAACCCGAGTGCCATCCAGCCTATCCGCGAAGCACGCCTCATTTAGAAATCCCATCCAAAGAAAAACTGGGTGAACCATTTATTTTCCATATCCCAGGATGCGGGGCGGTAAAAGTGATTCGGGTCGGTGACGGCGAATTTACGGCCCAGGTCAAACCGCAACAGCAACATGCCGCCCAAATTCATCCGTATGCCGAATCCGGTGCTGCCCAACACCTGTTCCAACTGGTGATCCCAGGCATTGCCCGTGTCCACGAACAGGGCGCCGCGCAGTCCGTTGAACGCCACGCCGCCAAAGGGAAAATGGACGATGAAACGGTCGATGAATGGAAATCGGAGTTCATTGCTCATCAACGCCAGTTTGGTCCCCCACAGACGCCAGAAGCGATACCCGCGCAGGTCCCAACTGCCGCCCATATAAAAGGGCGTTGCTTCTTTGCCGTTGTTGATCTGGGTCCAGAAGCGGACGGCATGGGTGATCTGCTGGCTGACGCGAAAATAGCGGCGATAATCGAAGAGCAGGCTGACAAAGTTTACGTTGGAATTCGCCACATCCAGGGTATAGCCCAGTGTCAGGTTCATGCGTTGACCATCCACCGGGCCGGAGGATCCCCATAACGAGTTATCATGAATGAAGGAGAAAAATTGGGAGGCCAACAGAG
>JAKJDB010000420.1 GCA_022706175.1 Candidatus Zhuqueibacterota bacterium
CTGCATGGCCGCCTGGCTCATATGATCCACCGCATTTCCCTGGTCATGATATTTAAGCCAAAAGGCCATCAAACGCCATCGTCCCTGCGGCACGAACCACTGCAGAGTGTTTTGCTTGATGCGATCGGTCAGCACGGTGATCGAACCTGGATCGATGGTATCATTGACCAGCCTGCCGGCTACCACCGCCAACAATCGCTCCTCGCCGTTCAACTCCGCAATAGGTATCTCCCAGGATCTTTTTGTGCGCGTCAGCTTATTCGCCAGGGCTCCGGCGAATTTTTGCGGGCCCTGGAGATCGATAAAAGTAGGAACCAGATCCTTCATGCGATCCCGGCGCGGCACCCAATCGCCGCCGATGATCCAGCCGGGACCGCCGAAATTGATGGAAACCTGCATGCCCAGCTGTTTGGCGGTCATGACCGTGTGGCGCAACAGGTCGAGAAATTCATCAGACAGATAAGGGATGTTGCCCTTTTCATAAACCGGACTCATAGAGATCTGCTCGACGCCCATAATGCCTTTGTCGCGCATCTGCTCCAGTTCCCAGCTGATCTCTGCTTTGGTCACTGCGCTGCCGAACCACCACCAGCGGGTATGCGGCCAGCAATCGCTCGGCGGATTAAGGAACTGCTGTTTCAATGTATCCCAGCCTGCCGGTTGCACAGCAAAAAGGGTGGGGACCCACGTCACCCACAAACACAGGGCCCATCTCCGGAAAAAGGCGAAATGCATCTTTGCTCCTTAAAGAGAGTGATTAAACTTCAATGTAATATAAATGGCCCATGGCGAGTAAAAATTAATTCGCTTCACCGGGCCCCAGGCCGCAAACAAACTCATCATCCAATCGTTCCCTGTCTTATAAAAGGTCCACGCAGACTGCCTGATACAGTTCAAGTCGCTCGAGGGCGATCTGCACGCCATCGTTTGACCGTCGCCACTTGATCGATCGCGTGGCCTCCACCGGACTGTACGCCTGTATGCGCGTCACCTGCAAGTCGGAGGGCAATGGCATGGAGATGGTGAGGTCCTTGACCGTCACCGGCTTTCCGGACCGGGTTACCGACGCCCAGACCTTGTCACCCAGAGC
Organism: Candidatus Zhuqueibacterota bacterium; assembly: GCA_022706175.1. The sequence goes on from JAKJDB010000420.1 coordinate 1,091, forward strand.
ATCCTGCTCCTGATCAACAAGAATCGGAATGTGATAGTTCACCACGTGCAGGATGAGGCGCTGCGGCCTGCCGTCCTTTGCCGGAATCCGATAGGCATGCACATACACGCCGGGATCGGTTCCCGGCTTGCACCAGCGCAAGCGCAGGCCGAAGGCCTTCTCTAGTCTGGAGACGAACCCCGGCCCCAGATCCGTACCGTTCGCGACATCGAGATTTCGAGCAGTATTCAAATAATCGCGGCACAGGCTAAAAGCATTGCCGCGCTCTTCCATCATACACCACATGTCCGATAGCCGTTTGGGTATCTCATCCTCCCTGAGACGAAGGAGATGACCTTCGCCATAGGCCGCAACCTTACCCCAAGGGCCATCCGGTAGAACGTGCTTGCGCGGAAGCGCATAGGCATCTTCACTGCCGAACGGATCCACGATCACCAGCCAGCCTCCTTTGCGGGCATAGGCCAGCAGAGTGTTGATCTGTGCATCGTCCAGATAGCGAAGCATCGGCGCCACGATCACCGGATAACTCTCGATGGTATCCAGGCCCGGTTCAACGATCAGATCAAACGGAATCTGCGACTCGGAAAACACTTTGGCCAGACGCTGAACCAGGGCATAATGCTCAGGGTATTCATAAAAAGCCTGATCGTTAAAAAAGAGCAGACCCACTTGACACCAGGACCTTCCTTGATCCCAGAAATCGGCGTGTTGGTGGAAAAATTGTTTCCATCGCGCCCGGGATTGGGGTGCTTCCAGGCTGATCTGAATAAACGCGCCGCCACCGCCTGCCGCCGCTTCAGCTTCGGACAGATCAGCCGCGCGCTCGCAAGTGCTTTTGTACAACAGAGTGCCGGCGCGCGTTCCCGCGGCCATGGCCCAGCGGAACGCGAACACGTTGTTCAGGATAACGCCGCTCTCCAGCATACCCGGTTGCTGCATCTCTTCGAACATCTGCATGGTGACCGTCGGCGCCCAGCGCACCGCATGAATGCCGTCCACACGCCGCTTGTTCATCGCATCCAGAGTTCCCATGGAACCCAAATTGGCAATGGTGAAAAAGGGAGTGTTGCGTTGAGCGTGCATCAGCTCAGTCTGGCCGGCGGCTCTGAGCTGAGTGAACTGCTGAGCTATGCAGTCGCACCAAAAGCGTTGGGTTTCGACCCAACGCAGCAGTTCTTTCGGATCCGTGCAACAACGCCGGCGAATTTCCGTGGAGCCGAATTGTTCGTTCAGGAGAGCTGCAAGCTTGGAGCTGGACAGGTAGTTGAGAAACGCGTGGCGGAGCACTGTCTGAATGAAAGCCTCACGCTGCTCAGGTTCCAGCGCATCCGCTTGCCGTACGCCGAAACGTGCTGAAAGATGGAATGAGAGCTCTCCAGCCGGCGGAAATTCTCCCTGCGAGCCCTCCATATAGCAGCGGAGCAGCCGCCAGTCCTCTTCCAGTTTTGCTTCCCCGGCGTTCTGGAGTCCGGTCAAACGGGACAAATCTTCGGACTGCCAGATTGTCTCCAGATAAGGCGTGAAATGGGACAAAACGGTCTTTTCAAAATCCCGATAGATGGTCGACAGATTGATCAGCCGATGATCCTCTGTGCCGAATAGCTCACGCAAGCCCTTGCGGCCGTATTTATTGAGCAGATAGACGTCGAATTTTTCCTGACAGTGCGGACAAAAGCAATAGAGCGTATTCACGTCGAAGAACATACCATCATAACCGGTTGCGGCCGCCTGACGAACCACCACATCCAGATATCGGGTCCAGGGGGGCTGATTGATGCACGGCTCATAATGCAGAATGCCCGGCGGGCCACCTCCCAGCTGCTGGGGTCCCCTCTCCTGTGTCCACAAAGATGGATCCACTTCGGGTCTTGCCCCCAATCCAAAATCCTTATAATCCTGCCATCGATCGAAAAATTTAAAAAAACCGCTGCGAAGATCAGGCTGGCCGAAAAACGCCATGGTATACACATACGGAACCATTTGGGCAACTCCCGCGGAGCGCATCCGCTCGATCATATTCCGAATTCGTTGGACCTCGTGGGGAATTTGATCCGGCGGCAGAATTTCATCGGTGAAGAGATCATGGCCATAGGTTGGGCCCAATGCCCCTTTGAACGGCAGATGATAGCCGAGATGAAAAAGATCCGGAGGGCTGGCAGCCAGATCCTGATAAAAGGAACCCTGTTCCGGATCAGGAAGGTACCAGATGCAGTAAGTAAAGGGAACAGAGGTTACAGCCGGAATGGAGAATTCCTCCGCGTGACCAGTGAGTCCCAAACCAAGCAGAATCAGCAATGCGAATCTTTTATCGCGCTTGAAGATTTTCATGACGCGCCTCCGGCAGCGAGAGTCCTGCGCCGCTCGTTTACAGAGTCAGCGACAGAGTCTGATGGCCATCAGGATGATGGTTGTTTACGTGACCCTGCCATGGTGGACAGCAGACTGAGAGAAATCCCCACTGTCAGCAGGGTGATGGTTCCAATGACGCCGATCATGCGTGTGTTCCAGTTGCATTCCAACCATTTCCACGCAGCGGGCAAATCCCGGGCAAAGGTTGCCCAGGCGATGCTCAACACACTGGCGATGACGGCGATCACAGCGGGCCATCGTTTGATATGCGGAAAGGCGATGCCCAAAAGAAAGAGACCGATCACGCCGCCGCCCGCAATGCCGCCCAGCTGCCAG
>JAKJDB010000421.1 GCA_022706175.1 Candidatus Zhuqueibacterota bacterium
GGTGATCCATAAAAAGGGCGGCGAACGCATCGCCGCATTCCCCAATCAGCGTCAACGCTGGCCCGGCATCATCAGCCGCACCATCGCGAGCGCCGGCGCCATCGCCGGCGGCTGGTACACGCTTCTTCTGCTCATCATCCCACTCAATGTCCATCTGCACCCGTGCTGGTTCCATCATTTCAAACCGCTGTGGCTGCACGAAAGTCTGACCCATCTGCTGATCTGCACTGCCTGCGCCGCCTGGGTGTGGCTCGGAGCCTGAACAGCCGTTCTGCTCTTTCACCACCGCGCAATCCTCCAGAGCGGCGTGCCGCAGGCAGCCCGACCTAACTGCTGACGATCTTGAGCCCCATGACCAACCCGCAGATCATCAGCAGGATCGCCCATTGCCGCCAGGTCAATTTTTCATGGTACAACATCCACGCCAGCAGCGTGGTGAACACCATCTGGGTGGCGATGATCGCTGTGGCCAATCCCATAGGTCCCATGGACATGGAGAGCGCATACAGGCCGGTGCCGATAAGAGTGGGAGAACAGGCCAGCGCAAGCCTGCCGAACTCTTTTGGCTGCAAGCGCGCCAACCCTGGACGATTCAGTTTGGAGCGGAGAAAGAGGATAAAAACCGCCATCAGGCCGGTGCCCAGTTCCCAGACATAGCCGACGAGAAACGGATGAAAACTGCGCGACAGCGAGCCCATGGCGGAAAATCCGCCTCCCAACAACAGCCCGGTCAGGACGGCGCTGATCACACCCCGGCGGAGGTTGTACTCCGGCGGCAACGTTCCCGTCGACCGCGTCAATCCCAGGACAAACACGGCGAGAATGATCAGCGTCATCATCACCACTTGGCCGGCCTGCAGCGCCTCATGAAAAAAAACAAATCCGAAAAAAGCAGTGACGATGGCGATCAGACTGTTGGCTATGGCGGTGCCGACGCCGACGGGCAGAAAACGGACCACATCGGCTATAGCCCAGTCGCCGCAGGCGGTTAGAATGAACAGGAGAAGCAACACCGGCCACACGGAACCAAGCCGGGCATATTGGTCCAGGGGCGCCCATGCCAGCAAGGGCGCCATGGTCAATCCCAGCGACAATCCACGGTAGGCCACAGCCGAGAGCGTATCCATGCGCCGGTAAAAATCAGCCATCAGAGTCATCTGCAGGGCATAGCCAAAGGCGGCGATAAACGCGAAAAGAAAAAACAAGAGCCTTACCTTTTCTTGGAATGGCCGATCCGCCGTGATCCGTAACCAGGCGAATGCGGAAGCGGTTCAGGTGCTTTGCGGAGATCCTTTTATCCAGCGAAGCAGTTTTTCCCAAAGCCGGTACTGCAGGTCGAGCCGGCGCATCCGGCCGGCGGAACTCCCCTGGCTGATAAAGTTGAAACAGATCGTCGCCAGTTCGCGAGTGCGCAGATAGCCGAAATCCTTGTGCGGATTCCGTTTTCGCTGGATGACATAGTCGTTGACCACCTGCACATCCAGCGGCGCCACCTGATGACGGTTCGGCCGGTAATCGTCCGCCAGCTTATAATCGAACGCCACCTTGTCCTCCAGATCAGCCAGGTTGTGCCAGCGTTCGACAACGGCATCGGGCGTTGGCGGCATTCCGGCGCTCAAACCCCACTCGGAGCGGATTTTTTGCACCACCACCGGCACGCCCAGCGGCGCGCCGATGGTGACCAATTGCTGCACGCGCACCTCGGGAACCGTGTGCGCCAACACATCATAGGCTATGATGGCGCCCATGGAATGAGCGATGAGCAGGATCTCTTTATCCTGATGGCGTCGCAGAGCCTTCGCCAAGCGGCTGCGGATGCGGTCGCGCACAGGTTGAGGTCCCTCCACCGGCGATGTCCATGAATTCCGGTAATAGCTGTCCAACTCGAAAAAGTAACGCTGGATGATCAGATCGGTGATGTGCTTCCAGATGATGTTGCCCTCACCGTCCAGTTTTAAGCGGTCCAGTTGTTTGTCGAACAGATGCAGCAGTTTCTTACGCATGATCGACTGCTTGACGGTAGACGTGCCGGCGGCGATCAGATAGGGTTCATCGAGAAAGCGCTTGTTATCCGGATCCTTGACAGAGGGATCCAGCGGCTCTGGGTGCAAGATGTCCGCCCAGTAGACGAGCTCAAAGGATAGATGGCGGCGCGGATGTCCGATGCGGCTGAATCCCTCATACAGGCTTTTGCGCCACCACGACTGATACAGGGACGCGGGAGGCTTGTTCCCCAGTCCGTGAATGCCGATGATGATTCGTTTCATACGCTTCGCGGATTCGAATCCGCGCTCCAAATGAGGTCGACAGGGTCGTATAGTCGGCCGATCCATCAAGACCGATCAGCGGCTTAGCCAGCCGCCGTCCACCGCCAGGGTATAGCCGTTCACATAGTCGCTGGCGCGGGAACTCAGGAATACCACAGCACCCTGCAAATCCTCGGGCGTGCCCCAGCGTTGCGCGGGGATGCGCGCAAGAATTTCAGAGCTGCGTTGGCTGTCCTGGCGCAGCGGAGCGGTGTTGTCCGTGGCCATATAGCCCGGAGCCACGGCGTTGACGTTGATGGAATGGGGCGCCAGCTCGTTGGCCATGAGGCGGGTCAGCCCCATCACTGCGCTTTTGGACGAGGTGTACGACGGCACCCGAATGCCGCCTTGAAACGACAGCATGGAAGCCACATTGACGATTTTTCCGCCGCGGCCCTGCTCCACCATCACCCGCGCCACGGCCTGGCTGAGAAAGAAAAGGGTACGAAGGTTGATGTTCATCACGTCGTCCCAGTCCTTTACGGAAAATTCCAGCAAAGGGGCGCGACGGATGATGCCGGCGTTGTTCACCAGAATATCGATGCCGCCCATTTTCTCTTTGGCAAAACTCACCACCTGATCCGCGGATTCCCGGCGGCTAAGATCAGCGGTCAGGGTGGCGCACCGGCGTCCCCATCCGCTGATGGTCTTTTGCGCTTCACTCATATCCAGCACATCCACCAGCACCACATCCGCGCCGGCCTGAGCCAGACCCTCGGCCATGCCGCGGCCGAGGCCGCGTGCCCCGCCGGTGACGATCGCCGTTTTTCCATCCAATTTAAATTGATCGAGAATCATACCAACTCCTTTATTTTTTTTCAACGCAACCGTCATCGATCCTATTTGTGCCGTGGGCGCGATAAACGCTTGAGCCTGGTCATCCAGGAACGCGTGCGGCCAGCTCGGCTGCAGAATGCAGGCGCACCTGCGATCACTTGAGCTGATCGATCGTCAATCCATCCATATCGTCGAACGCCTGGTTCTCGCCGCCCATGCCCCAGCAGAAGGTATAGGCCTTGGTGCCGACGCCGGAGTGAATCGACCAGCTCGGTGAGATGACCGCCTGGCGGTTGGCCACCACAATGTGCCTCGTCTCCTCCGGTTGACCCATGAGATGAAAAACCCGGTTGGCATCATCCACATCGAAATAGAGATAGACCTCCATGCGGCGGTCGTGGGTATGCGGCGGCATGGTGTTCCAGACCGAACCGGCGGCCAATTCAGTAAATCCCATGACCAGCTGACAGCTGCGGATGCCGTCCGGATGAATGTATTTATAGATCGTACGTTGATTGCACTGCTCGGCGGAACCGAGATTGGCGGCTGCGGCATCCTTTTTAGCGGCCTGCATGGTCGGAAACTCGCGATGGGCCGGATAACTGAGCAGATAAAAATACGCCGGAGTGGCGGGATCCTCGCTGCGAAAGATGATCTCGCGGCTGCCGCGGCCGATATACAGACCAT
>JAKJDB010000422.1 GCA_022706175.1 Candidatus Zhuqueibacterota bacterium
CCGCCACTTTTTTCTGATAGCGGCTATTGTAGGTGTACTTGATGCCCACTGCCGCAATCACCACCAGCACCAGGGCGGAAAGCACCCAGATGATGATGCGCAGGTTGCGCATAAAGTTTTCCTCTTTTACGGCCATTTTGTCCTCCCTATGCAGGAACCGACCTGTCGCCGGGTTTATCTGAGCTGGGTAAAAATACAAAATTGATTCGGCTCTGTCAATCGATTTCCCTGCGCCGGGCCGGCCGATAAATTTCTTGATTGTTAAGGATATTTTGGATACTTTGCACGGTTCGGAGAATCCGGGTATGATGGTATTGCTATGGCTGCTGCTGCTCCTCTATGGAATCATCCTGGTCTGGGTGGTAACCGGAGTCGACCGCAAACAGGCTGCGCCGGACTGCGGCCTGGGCGACGCAGCGGTTAGCGTCGTTGTTGCCGCACAGAATGAACGAAACCGCATCCCGCTCTGTTTGCAGGCGCTGGCGAAACAGGATTACCCCCATTACAATGTCCTCATCGTAGACGATCACTCCACCGACGGCACCGGGGATTGGGTTCAAGATTTCATCAAAGACCGGCCGGAGTGGCGCATGCTGTCCGCCGCTTCGCCTCAGCCGTGGAAGAGTTCGAAAAAGGCCGCCCTGCACGCTGCGATCGAACAGGCGCAGGGTGAATGGCTGCTGTTGACCGATGCCGATTGTTTGCCGCCGCCCACGTGGATTAGAACCATTGCCAGCCGCTTCCAGGATCAAACCTGCCTGGTCGCCGGCTTTTCTCCGCAGACCTGTCCGTCTGGCTCCTGGTGGCGCGGCTTTTTAATGGCCGATAGCCTTGCCGCCTCCCTGGTGGCGGCCGGAACCATCGGCCGCGGCATAGGGATCACCTGTTCCGGCCGTAATTTGGCCTATCGCCGCTCCGCCTGGCTGCGCATTCAGGGCTTTTCCCGTTTGCCGGACTCGCTGTCGGGCGATGATGATTTCATCATCCAGCGGCTGAGCCAATGCGGCGATATCCTCTTTTGTCTGTCTGCGGATTCGGTGGTGCCGGCCCAGGGCCCGCAGAACTGGCACGAATTTTTAAAACAGAAAAAACGTCATCTCTCCGCAGGAGCGCATTATCCGTTGCCGGCCCAGGCTGTTTATGGTATCTATCACCTTCTAAACGCAGGGCTGTGGGCTGGTTTTTTAGCGGGAATTCTATTCGCTCCCAGGCTGATGCTGCCGTTTGGACTGAAAGTGCTGTTGGACGGCCTCGCTCTTTATTCCATCGCCCGGCCTTTGCAGCAAAAGCTGCCGCTGGTTGGTTTTCTGGCTTGGCAGCCGCTCTTTTTACTCTATCACACCTGGGTGGCCTGGCATCGCTGGCAGCCTCCGGCCACCTGGCGTTAGGATGGCCATGACCAGCACGATCAACAGCGCCCTGTGGTCGCAATACCGCGCTTTTTCGCATCACCGTGGCCGTCTGGCGGCCGAATGGCTGGCGCAGCACCTTTCCTTGAACAACGCCGAGGTTGCGGATCTTGGTTGTGGGACCGGTGGGGCCAGCCTGCAGCTGGCCCGCTGCGGCTGCCGTGTGGCGGCAGTGGATATCCGCAGCGAGGCTTTGCAGCTGCTCAAGACCCAGGCAAGCCAGGAAGGTCTGTCGATTTCAACCCTTTGCCAGGATGTGCTGGAGTGGCGGGCGGAACGCCCCCTGGACGCCATCCTGCTCTGGGATGTGCTTGAACACGTCGCCGACCCCTCGCATTTGCTCGCGCAATGCAGCCGGTCGCTCAAGGATTCCGGAGTGATCTGTTTTTCCACGCCCAACAAATGGTCGCCGGTCCATCTTTTGTGCGACCCGCACTACAGTCTGCCGCTGATCTCCTGCATGCGACGGGCGGCCATAAAGAAAATCATCGTGCACTGGTTGCACTGGTTCGACGCGGACAAACCGGATATCGCCCAGCTGTTGTCCTGGCGCGATCTGAACCGCATGTTGGAAAAATCGCAGCTGAAATCCAAATGGCAGATCCGCGAGGTCGCTACTCTGGCCCTGGCTCAACCGCAAGCCCTGTGGAACCGGGCCTGGCATCTTGCGCTGGTGCGTCGCCTCTGCGCTTGCAACCTTGCCGGCCCCCTGGTGGCACGGGCGCCGCAACAGCCGGGGTGGCTGAGTCAATGGCTGATGCCTACTTTTTACGTGCTGGCCGGCAAAAAATGAAAGAAGTGCCGCTTTTCCGTCTTCTGGCCTGTCTTACGCCGTATCGGCTGATGAATCTGGGCCAGGTCTATACCTCTCTGGGCCTCTCCAGGTTGTCAGGCCGGCCGATCTCCTGGGGTCTTCCGCTGGTGTTGACCATCGAGCCGACCAATCGCTGCAACCTGGCCTGCCCGCAATGCAGCACCGGCGCCGGCCTGCTGCAGCGGCCATATGGGGATCTGTCGCCGGCGCTGTATCAACGAATCCTGCAGCAAACACAGCGATCCTTGCTCTATCTGTTGCTCTATGATCAGGGGGAGCCGCTGTTGCACGCAGAGTACGTGGAGATGGTCCGGCTGGCCAAAGCGGCCAAGGTGGTTGTGACCTGCAGCAGCAACGGACAGCTGCTGGCGGATTTTGCTCAAGCCCGTGAGCTGGTGTCCAGCGGCCTGGACCAGATCATTCTGTCTGTGGATGGTCTGGAGGAGTCTACTTATCAGATCTATCGCAGGGGGGGGCGACTCGAGAATGTGGTTGCCGCCATCGCCCATTTGCGCCGAGCCAGGGAGCAGCTGAAGCAAAAAACACCCCGCATCTGCCTGCAGTTTCTGGTGATGAAGCACAACGAACACGAGGTGGAGCGGGTGCACGACACAGCTCGCCGTTGGGGCGCCGACCGGGTACTGATCAAATCCGTTCAGGTGCGCTCGCCGCAAGATGCCGATCGGTTTTTGCCGTTGGCTGAAAAGTACAGGCGCTACACCCTCGGCTCCGGCCGGCTGACCGTTAAAAGTAAAAAAAGCAAAATCTGCGATCGCTTGTGGACCGGTTGCGTTATTCATCAGAACGGCCATGTGGTGGGCTGCTGCTTTGACAAAGACGAAAGCGCGCTTCTCGGCCGTCTGACCGAACAACCCTTCCTCACCATTTGGCGGGGAGAGGCGCTGCGTCACTTTCGCCGGCGCGTCGCCGGATCCTGTAAACCTGATATTTGCAACAACTGTACTCATGGACTGGACCTTTATCAATAATAAAAAATGGATCAGCTGGAGCAAGATCCTGGTCGCGTTGTGCGTGATGGGACTGCTGATTCATCAGATCAGTTGGATCGATCTGCGCAATGCGGCGGTCAACGCGCAACACGGCTGGATTACAGCCGCTCTGGTTTTGCTGGCGCCCAATCTGTTCTGCCAGTTCAAACGATGGCAGCTTATTGTCAGGCAGTTTGATCCGGCGATCTCTGCAAAAGAACTTGTACGTTCGCTGTTTGCCGGCATCACCCTCGGTCTAATTACGCCGGGCCGGATCGGAGATCTGGGCCGCACGGTGCTCATCCCCGGCGCCGACTGGCCGGGACTGATGGGCCTGATGCTGATCGAAAAATGGTATGCTCTGCTGGTGGTTTATTTCGCCGGCTTGTGGGGCCTTCTCCCCTTTCTGCGCACCGCGTTGCGCCCGGAGCTGTGGGTTCCGGTGGAGACCACCGGATTGGCGCTGGTTCTGGCCGGCATCGGCCTGGCATTGCATCCTGCCTTTCTCAACTATATGCTCAAGCGATTCAACAGCTCCGGCAAACACAA
>JAKJDB010000423.1 GCA_022706175.1 Candidatus Zhuqueibacterota bacterium
CCCAGCCTTTGATGCTCACGAGCAACGACTCGACGGCACGCGGCGAAAACAGGGATTCATATCCATCGGCGATGAGAAGTCCCGCATTCATGCATTCATCCGCGTAAATAGGCCACGACAAAATCCGCAACAGCCCTTTCCGGCTGAAGAAGAGGGGGAAAAAGCTGATGAGAGTCTCATCGGCGTAGACGGGGTATACCCGAACTTGTTCCGGCTTGATAAAATGGCGATACCAGATGGAAAGAAACTCGAATGAAACGAAAAGCGAATGACCGGTATGAGATCCGTAGATTTCATTCCACTCTTTTTCGATGGTGGACAGCTGATCCAGGTGTAGGATCGGCTTGCCGATACGAAGGACCTTGTGCTCGCTGCCCGTCATCTAAGGCTCCAGCCTGGTGAGATGATTCTGCAAGTGCTTGCGAGCCTCCCTGCGCGATCCCGGGCAACCGGATAAGAAAAGGGATTCATGCGTGCATACCTCCGCTTGCAGAGGGCAACGGCACGGGCTCCCCTGCAGGGTTTTCATGGGCACAAGCCACGCTGCGACGTAGCTCGTAATGCTCCAGTTTGTGGGCACTCTGAAATAGAGCCCGTCCCCGCCAATTATCCGCAAAGATGAATATACGGTAAAACTTTTCTCTGCAATTGCACCAGTCTGATTTCCATCGTGCCGCACCGCCGCAAAAATCCCAAATTTGGCCCGATTTCTCGGCAAATAATTTTTCCAGTGTATATTTAGTCAGGAGCATGCCTGGGCCCAAGTTTCTGAACGCCTCGTTGATTCCGATCCGTACCGCCCGGCAAGCGCCGGCGGAGTTGAGACAGTAATAAAAGGCGATCCACTCATCCTTGTTTTTCAAAAGAAAGACATCCAGACGATTTTCATCGCACCATTTTTGCGCCAAACGAAAATAGAAATCGTGAGCCTGGCGTACCTGAAACAGGGCTCTCTTGTCTTTGCCCTTCCATCCCATGACCTCTAAATCATAACAGATCTTTGTTATCTGCTTCAACTCTTCAAGACGGTTCACCCGAACCAACTGAAGCGGTCCCCGTTCCAGCGCCTTTCTTTCCGCGGCGCGGACATTTTTTCGAAACTTGGAACTCAGCTGATTGAAATACTCGTCGAAAGAACCTTGCAGACGAATCTGGCAATTTTCCGAATGAACATGAAGGTGATGCAGATAAGGAAAATGGCCCTCGGCGGCGATCAATCGGTACAATAGAGAGCGCTCTGATACATGGTCCAGGATGATCAGGCTTCTATGCGTGACGGAAAAAATCTTTTTAATCATTTCGCTGAAAAGAACGGGATCGGCCTCCGAAGCGACCAGATCGAATCCATGGGAATGACAATTGGTCAGCGACCTGACGACGCTGAACCAGATACCATGCGTTCTTTCCCAACACCTCATGAGCGGCAGAATCGCGCGCACCTGATCGTCCTCTCGGGCAACGAGAACGAGCAGATGCGGCTTGGCGGAAAATAAGCCCAACCAATTTCTAAACCATTCATGACTAGAGAGGATATCCGGCCCGGAGGTGGCGCCCCAGAGATGATCCCACGCAGGCGCCAGTTGTTCAAAAGCTTTCAAGGTGGTGACAGGTTCGATATCCATGGTTTTATGCCGACATGACCTTTCCGCTTCCTTCCTCGGCGTCCAGCCGCAAGGGCCTGCGCCTCCTACTTGTTGCAATGACCTTCCCTGCCGTGACGACCATCGTGTTTCAATCGCTGCGCGACGAGGCTTTTCTCTCTGCCCAGAGACGCCGGTACAGCTGCTGATAGTCCTGGACCATGGCGTTGACCGTGAAGCGGCTCTCCGCTTTACGGCGGGCGCGCGCACCAAGTTGCTTGGCGTGCACGGGATCTTCCAACAGGGTCATCAGGCTGTTCGCCAGCGCCGCGGCATCCCCCGGCGGCACCAACAGCCCGTTCTCTCCATGATCGAGGGCCTCCGGATTGCCGCCGACCTCGGTGGCGACGATGCTGTTGCCCGCCCGCATCGCCTCAATCAACGCATTGGAAAAACCCTCGCTCAATGAGGGCAACACGAAAATATCGAACAGCAGCAGCAGCTCACCGACATCGGTACGATTCCCGGTGAAATGGAGTGAATCCTCCATCTTGTTTTGCTTGACAAACTCCCTGATCGGGTTGACATAGTCCGCCATGGCCGGCAACCGTTCGGCCGCGCCGCCGACGATGACGAACTGCGCCTGCGGATGTTTTTTCAGCACGATGGCTGCGGCCTCGACCAGGTACTTGGCGCCTTTGATCGGCCGCAGATTCATCACGCTGCCGATAATCGGCCGGCTATCACTGAGACCCAGCTCATTCAGCTTGGCCTGGCGGGAGGCCGCTGACAGGACGGGATTGGGCTGCACTCCATTATACAGTGTGACCACTCTGTCTGCCCGCATCCTCTCCGTCGCCAGCAATTGTGCCCGCAGATCATCAGAGACGCAAATGGTAAAATCGATAAGGGGAGTGATAAGCCGCCGCACCCAGCGGTGAAGAAGGCGTTCGTTAAAACCCTTGTCGCGGCGATTGCAGACGACCAACGGAACTCCTGCCATGGTCGCGGTCAGGCTCCCCAGGACATCCGACATGAAATGATAGGTTTGGACCAGGTCCACCTTATGGCGTTTCATCAAGCACATGAGACGAAAAGCTACTCTGATGGCGGAAAGGCCATACACGCGTTTAAGCAGCAAGGGATGAACCATAATGCCTGCAGCCCGCATTCTCTCAATCATGGGGCTGTCCGCTGGAAACAAAGGGACAACGATCGGCTGAAACCGTGCAGGATCCAATCCGTTCACCAGGTTAAAAAGATGCACTTCCGTGCCGCCCTCCCTGAACAGCACATCGATGATGAACAGCACTGTCATTTTATCCTTCATCCGATCGACCTATGTCCTGAACTGTTTCTGTGATCCTGCTGCCGGCTCGGCGGCACCGGGGTATCTGCGCTTCCTTAAAAAAAAATCAAAAATACCGGCGAGCTCACAGGCAAAGACCGCCTTGGTACCCAGAGAGTGATACCCGGTATGCGCTTCATCGATGCCGATCCGCGGCAGCGTGTAGGGATGGCCAACATCCGTGTCGCCGGGCGTCAGCGTGCAGGCGGCGCGAAATCCAAGTTCCTCGAGCAGAGAGACCGTTTGGTCTGTATAATCGCAGGGCTCGCCGTTGGGATATGAAAAAAAATGGACCGGCCTGCCAAGGCGATGTTCTATCTGCTCCTTGGACTGCCGTATCTCCCACCGCTGCTCATCCTGACTCAACCCGGACAAGATCGCATGGGTCATGGTGTGGGCGCCGAATTCCATGCCCGCATCAGCCATTTCGCGCACCTGATCCCATGTCAACATCGCCGACCGGCAGGCGTCCCCGCCGGGACAATGCCGCTGCAGATAGCGGATCAACGCATCCGTTTGATGACGGTCCAGATTCTTTTTCGCATACAACACAAGGGCCTTTGCGGTTTTCGTTCTTTGCCGATCATTTGCCACCGTTTTTTCAGATAAACCAAAGGCCGACAGATCAACCACTTCGCCTCGACAGGAAAAAATGGACCGGCAAATCCGATCATACCACAAACCGGTTCCTAGTTCGATCGGCTCTACTGCCAGAAAAAAGATTGCCGGCACTGCGTGGCGGTGCAAAATCGGAAAAGCAAAGTGGTAGTTATCCGCATAGCCGTCATCGAACGTGATGACCACTCGGGCAGGACCCGGTTTAACCGA
>JAKJDB010000424.1 GCA_022706175.1 Candidatus Zhuqueibacterota bacterium
TCACCTTGAAATAAACTTTGCCTTCGTCATTACCGCTGCCCGCAATTCCGTCATCCGCGGCCACGGTGGTGATCGTGAAGATAACACCGCCGCCGTACTGTCCTGCATCCGCATCAGCCGCATCGGTAAGGGCGGTCGCCGTGGCATACGTGGAGGCTGCATTGCCGATTTTGAGACTTCCGGCCACATACGTGGTGAACAGCGGGATCGAGTCGGCAATGATCAGGTTCGATGCGGCCCCCTGACCTGAATTACGGAATGAAATGGTGTAGATAATTTCGCTCCCCGGGATCGCCGTAACCGGATCGGCGCTTTTGGTCAGACGAACGGCCGGTTCCAGGGAAATGATCCAAACGGAATCCGCCCGAATCTGATTGCGGTTGTAAGTTGCGTCAATGCCGTCGATGTATTCGACCGCAACCGTCGCACCGGGGACGACCTGAAGAATGCCGTCATTGGCCACGGCCGGGCCGGATTGCGTCGGGATGGAAGCGGTGAAGATGCCGGTGTTGACACCCGTTTCGGTCAGCGTGAGCGTCGACGTATCGCCGCTCGTGGCGGCAAGCGTCACTGTTGTGGTTTGTCGGGTTAAGTTGTCGTAATTGACGTCGCCGTCATCGACGCGAAGGTAGAGTGTATTGCCTGCCAATATTTGCGTGACGTCGCCGTTTCCCGCCAGATCGGCAACAAACTTCACGGTTCCCGTCGTGGGTTTTGTTCCCAGGGGGGTTGAAACATCACTGAGGCCCGCGTAGAGGTCGGAGGCGCCGACCAGATCCGCCGCCAGGCTGTTTGCATTGTTGGACGAGCCGAAGAAAAGCCTCAACGGCGAATAATCGGTCAGACCGGTGAACTGTTTGAAAGTGGCATAGGGAAACCGCCAGTCGAGAAAATAATCGGCGTTGCCGTTCAAAGCCGTATTCGCCAACGAGACCTGCATATTGCCGGATACAGGAATGGAGTCCGCAAGAACCTCCGCGCTGTCAGCCGGATCGCCCAGCGTCCTCTGCGATGTGTTTTGCCAAAGGCCGATCACTTCGTTCTGGGAGATGCCGTCCAGCATCAGGAGCCATTCATAATTGGCTGGATTCATGTTGGTGTCGATTACAACTCCCCACCCATAAGGCTGCAGCAACCCCTGCCCGCCCTGCCCTGATGGATCCGCATCCAGCCGCAGACGAAAATGGATGTAGGTCCCGTCATTGAACATGTAAGCCGCGGGATTGTTGGCATCGGATACGACGTTTCGCGAACCATTGGCATCCCCGTTGGCGTCCTGCAAATACATGCCGCCCCGGTAGATAGGGATCCACTGACCGGTTGTGGGCCACGCCATTGCTTCAGAGCCGAATAAGGCCGAGAGGAAAAATATCGAAATCAGCGCAAAAAGTTGTTTTACAGTCATGGCAATAATGCTTTTCATTTCGGATTTTTTTATGACAGCTCAACCGGCGCCTTTCACACTCCGGACCATTCGCCTCTTCATTAGCTTTCTGCCTTCCGACGACAGTCTGAACAAAGACCGTAAATGTTGATCGCCAGATCGCTTGGGTCGAATCCACACAGATGATCAACGGGAATCTTCAGAGAAACCTCCGCATCCAGATCGACAATTGTATTGCAGACTCTGCAAATGATATGATTATGACGTTTGCAATCGGGGTCGAATCTTTTTCCGGAGCTGCCGTGTACCGGAATTTCTTTCACCAACCCTTCTTTCTCCAAAAGCATCAGTGTATTGTAAACGGTGGTCAACGAAATGATGCCAAGTTGTTCGGATACCGCCGCATAAATATCCGCGACGGACGGGTGATTACAATTGTCCTTCAGATAGGTCATGATCGCTTCTCTCTGTGCTGTCCTCTGTGCTTTCTTTAACATTTCATACTCCCATCATTTTTTAATCATTACAGATATGGAACCATTACAAAAATGAAATGATTACAAAATTTAATTAATGGAAGTCTCTCGGGAAGTCAATCATTATTTTTCTAAGTAAATTAGCGTGATATCGTGAAGGATGGCTGTTTGTTAAAATGACAAAAATGCAGTTATTCAAAGCTCTCAATCAATGGGCCGATGTATATTTTCTGGGCGGCAACGGGTTGACCATCTGGAACGCACGCATCATCACCGCAGCGAACGAATTTTGGGAAACTGTCGAGGAGATGGCGCACAACCGCATCCGGGAAATGCTTTCCCCGGAAGAACAGCACACGGCGTTACGGAAGACGGAACACAATGCCGGTCATATAGATTTGATGGATTGACTTTCCAAGAGGGCAACGCTTGCACAAACGGGAAAACGGAAGCAGGATTTGAAGGCCATAAGGAAATATTTGTGCGGCCAATAGATTGCAGATGCTGTACATCGACAGGAAAGGAGCGCGGCTACTTCACAGCCCCTGTTTTTCGCAACTCGTAAAGGGCCATTCGCGTTGTCTTTGCCGCCGCTCCAGGCAAAAAGGACCTTATCCGGCGTGATTTCTCAGGCATCTGTCGAGGAAGTTGTGTGCCGCCTGCTGCGCCTGGCCGGCGTGAGGGCTCAACCAGAACCCAAGATGCGAACCCTCCTCTATCCAATAGCGTTCTGCGTTCGGTATGTGTTCGTAAGCGTAAACGCCGTCGAAGAATTTCACGTCGGCATCGTGCGTGCCGTGTATGATGAGGCACGGGCATTTTATCTTTTCGACCGGCAGATGAGTCAGTTTCTTATACTGGACCATGTCATTATCGGTGCCCGCCTTTCTCTTGTCGTACGGATACATCGTATCCATGAACGCCTTCACGAACTCCAGGCCGCCGGGGGCTTTGATGACAAACTTTACGTGTCTGTCGAGCTGCTCTTTCGTAAAATACGCTTCCGACTGATACATCTGCTGAAGGAACATTTCGGGTTTCTTCTCGCTCAGTATCTTATTCAGTTTCTGGCCCAGCGGACTCAGAAAAAGAAGCTGGACGATGGGACCGGCGGTCTCCGGCATGTCGTAATAACCGCTTACCGAATCGATCGCGACAAGTCCCCAGACTCTGTCAGGGTGTCGGATCGCGAACATGTAAGCCGGAGGGCCTCCTGCGGAAGCGCAGACACATCCCACTTTGTCTATTTTTAACTCATCGAGCAAGGCGGCCAGAAGGTCGGCCTGCTCCTCCACAGTCTTGCCGCTCTCCAGAGGAGTACCGAGATAACCGGGCCTGGAGGGGCAAAGGAGCCTGTATTGATCTTCGTCCAGCCATGAGACCATCACGCGCGCCTGGTCGGCGCCGCCCAGCCCGCCATGGACGCTCAGTATCGTGGGTAGTTCGCCTTTGGTCATTTCGAATTCTATCGTGCCGTTCTTCGTATCCATCGTCTGCATGACATCCCTCCTCTC
The DNA here is from genome assembly GCA_022706175.1 of Candidatus Zhuqueibacterota bacterium. Next base: position 3,375 of record JAKJDB010000424.1, read on the forward strand.
GTCGGCGCACTTCATCTGCCGCGCACCAAGCACTCCTTCCCTCTTCTGTCGTGTTTCTTTATCCTGATTTCTTCCCAAAAAGCATTCTAGAAATAATTGTGCGTCAAGTAGATTCCATTTTCTCAGCAGGGCATAGATCTGCCATGCGATCTTTCCCTTATTCCCACTCGATCGTGCTTGGGGGCTTGGAGCTGATGTCGTACACCACGCGGTTGATCCCGCGCACCTCGTTGATGATGCGGTTGGAGACGCGCGCGAGCAGGTCGTGCGGCAGGCGTGCCCAGTCGGCGGTCATGGCGTCGTCACTGGTAACGGCACGGATCGCCACAATATTTTCATACGTTCGCTGGTCGCCCATGATGCCCACGCTCTTGAGCGGAA
>JAKJDB010000012.1 GCA_022706175.1 Candidatus Zhuqueibacterota bacterium
TGACGCTGCTGAGCACTCCGCCGGCGGATCCGCCGCAGTTTCACCGCTTGCCCAAAACCGACAGCCATGTACATCTGTGCACGTTTGACTCCGCTTTTGTTCAACAGGCTCGAGCGGACCGGTTTCGTCTGGTGACCATTCTGGTCGGCTCCACGGATTCGACGGCGATACAGCGTCAACGGCAATGGGCGGTTGCACAGGCCGCCCATTTTCCCAGCACGGTATTTTGGATTACAACGTTTTCTTTGCAGGGCTTTGAAGATCCCGGCTGGGAGGAGAAAACCATCGACCGCCTGCGCCGGGATTTTGCCTCCGGCGCCATCGGCGTCAAGGTGTGGAAGGACATCGGCATGGTGATTCGGGACAGCAACGGCCGATTCGTGATGATCGACGACCCGCGGCTCGACGGGATCTTTGACTTTATCGCTGCCAGCGGCAAACCGGTGGTGGCCCATCTCGGCGAACCGCGCAACTGCTGGCTGCCGGTGGAGCAAATGACGGTGAATAACGATCGCTCCTATTTCAGCCGGCATCCGGAGTATCACATGTATCTGCACCCTGATGTGCCCTCTTATGCAGAGCAGATCCGCAGCCGAGATCACTGGCTGGAGAAAAATCCCAAGCTCAAAGTGATCGGCGCGCATCTCGGCAGTCTCGAGTATGATGTGGAGGAGTTGGCCAAGCGCCTCGAGCGCTATCCCAATTTCTCTGTGGACTTGACGGCGCGCATTTGCCATCTTCAGATACAGGACCGGGATCGCGTGCTGCGGTTTTTCGATCAACATCAGGATCGGCTGTTGTATGGTACGGATTTAGAGATCGAAGAGGGCGAGGACCCGGCGCAGGTCAGGGAAAAAATGCATCGCACATGGCGGGATGATTGGATCTATCTGAGCACCGATCAAAAGCTGACCTCGCCCCTGGTCAAGGGCGGATTCCGCGGGCTGAAATTAAAGCCCGCGGTTCTGCACAAAGTGCTTCATGTCAATGCCTGCACATGGCTGGGCTTGGAGGAGTAAAGCGACAGGAGGTCGTTTTAAGGGGAATTCGGTGGTGCAATCCTCTGGATTTCGCTGAAGCGAGCGGTTCCGTGCAATCCGGTGGATTGCACCACGGAAGATCGTTTTTAGCGCGCGATTGTGGTGCAATCCTCTGGATTGCGTTGAAGCGAGCGGTTCCGTGCAATCCGGTGGATTGCACCACGGAGGAACGTTTTTAGCGCGCGAGTGTGGCGCAATCCTCTGGATTGCGCAAATACGGTTGAAAAACTGATGTCAATTCAAGTAGTCATCCTGGCAGTAATTGTACGACCACTGACGCCACTCTTTAACCAATCCGGCTTTGACAGGATTATTGACGATATATCTCGCAATTCTTCTTGATTCTGCTTCGCTACGGGAAAAATGATCAAAGCTTTCATGCTGCCAGAATTTTCCAGAACGATTGAGCAGCCGGTTCGCTTCAACCGCGGTATATCCTTTGATCGAATGGTTTATTTTTGCCAGAGGGAAATATTCCCCTTCGCTTTTTTGCATCGGCCTGATTAAAAAGTGCATATGATTTGGCATAATGCTGTAGCAGATCAAGTAATACAACTGATTGTTGAAATGATGCAAAGTTTCAACGACGAGAAGCGCCACCTCCGGATTTTCCAAGTAGTTCGAACCAGTACCGGCATCCAGCGCAGCATCCCATTTTCCAAAAAAGAGCGATTTTTCGCGCGCCAATCGTTTAGCCCGTTCCGGCCCATCGGGCATGCGCTCCAGCTCTGCCTTCCTTTTTTCAAATTCTTCGTGCAATGTCGATAGTGCTTCTTGAGGGATTGAATCAGCCAGACGACAGGTGACGAAAAAGATCGCACCAGGCGGCTGAATGTGCGGCAAATTTCGGCGATAAAATGGCTCGGGAGAAAGATTGGACATACTTTTTCTCCTTTCGAGAATTTGCGCAATCCGGGGGATTGCGCCACGGTAAGCCGCAATCCGGGGGATTGCGCCACGGTAAGCCGCAATCCAGGGGATTGCGCCACGGTAAGCCGCAATCCAGGGGATTGCGCCACGGTAAACTGCAATCCGGTGGATCGCGCCACGGTAAACCGCAATCCGGTGGGGTGCGCCACGGTTGCACCACGAATCGCCCTACACTCCTGATGGCCACAGGATCAGCTTCTCGCCCTCTTTCTCAAATCCATGAGCCATAAAAACCGTTGCCAGAGGATGATGCGCCGCAGGCTGATCGTCGATCGCACATAGTTCGATTCGTTTGCGGGGACGGAAAAATTCCGGCAGACGCAGCCACCCCTTGAGTTTTTCCGCCAAAGGTTCAGCCATCTGCGCCGAAAAATAATCCGTGGTCTGCACGCGCCTGGCAAAGTTTTCCACCAAAGCCGCCGGCCGGTCGTTGGCGTAACAGACGTGATTGCCGCTGATCCGGCTGATCTCGATGGGGCGACCGTTGCGCTGCCAGAGCGGTTTTTCCGCCGCTTGCGGCAGAGTCCACAGCGGATCCAGCGTCGCCAGCATGACCAGCTCCGCTTCAGCCGGCTGTGGATTTTCCAGATCAGCGAGCAGCTCGGGCAAGGCGAATTGCAGTCCCGAGATCCCTTGAGCAAAACAGCCCCGACGAATTTCCCCCTGCCATTCCAACCGCTTCAATTGATGAAAAATAATCGGCCACGGCAAAAGCCCCCGTTCGCGGCGGTACACCTCTTTGACCACCAGACCATACCGCTGCAGCAGCAGCCGGGCCTGCTCCTCCGCCTGCCGGGCCGGGCTTAACTCACGGCCCAACACACTAAAGCTGTTGATGGAGAACCAACGGGCCCCTTGTTGCTGCACCCGCAGACGCACCGTTGAGCGGGTGGGAGGATGGCGCAAAGGTCGGAACGATTGCGCAAGAGAAGGAAACCGATCGTGGGTGTCGCTGGTTTGCGATTCGCCCTCCAGCACTGAGAGAAAACTCCTATAATCATCGCATCCTGCCAGACCCCTGTACGCCAGACCCCGCAGCGCTGCAAATACCTGCACCATGGACACGCCGACACCATCGCTGATGACCGGAGGGAAGCAGGCGCCGTTCTCCTGGAGAAAGCGCAGCACCTGTTGTTCGCTGCCTGAGAGCGCGGCGGCCCGTCTGCTCAGCTCTTCGCGGCTCTGGAAAAGAGCGCCGCGTGAGGCGGGCCAGAAAGTGATCAGCGTACGGCCGGTTTCGTTCTGCCGTTCTGCCACTGCGGTGGCCTCGCCGCGTTCAAGGGCCTGAAGCCAGTCTATGGCGGATTGATCAGCGGGCACTTCAAGGCCCAGGTCCTGCTCCCAGGCTTTCATCGGCAGATAGTAACCCATCCATGCCGCTGCAGACGTGCGCCTTTTATGCTGCATCAGCGCGTGGAAAAGTCGCGCGGAATCGGCCGGCCGCTCGAAGGATCTGCGCCGGACAACGCCGCGGCGATATAGCTCTGCAAAACGATCCGGATCGCACCAGGCGGTTTCCGGCGAATCCTGCAAAAGCGCGCCCCTGAAAAGTTTTTTGTCCTGCGTCAGAGCGGCCAGTGCGTCGTGTAGGGTTTCGTCAGCCAGGCCGGTGGCTTGCCTGATCTCCGCCAATGTTTTGGGGCCGCGCCGGGAGAGAAAGCGCTGAATGCGGTGCGCCGGCGTCTGCACGGATTGGGCGCCGGCAACAGACCAGCGGTTTTGCGGATCCAAAAAAATGCGGCCGCTGCTGTGCAGCTGTTCCAGCCAGGCCTGAGGCGGTTGCGATGAACAGAGCGTCAGTTCCTCGCTGGACAGCGGACCCTGCTGTTCGATGATCTGCATCAGCTCTTCGCTGTCGCGGGCGCGGGTGTCCGGCGCCTGCTGCAGCCATCGTTTCTCCATCTCTTCGACCAGCCCAGCGGTCAGCAGGGCCGGCGGCTGTTCGCGGCCCATTATTTCCGCCAGCAGCTGGTTGCTGACCGCCGCCGCTTGATCCGGAATGCGTGTGCGGTCGTATTCATACATATGGCCGGCGAGAAAACGGAACATCAATCCGGACGCCATGGGCGAGGGGGAGAGGGTGCGGACGTGATGGACGGTGATCTCGGCCGCAGAGATTTTCCGCAGCAGCCGCTGCAGCGCAGGCCAATCAAACACATCCTGCAGGCAATCGCGATAGGTCTCGGCGAGGATGGGAAACTCAGGATAGCGCTGCACGGTTTGCTGCAGATCGGCGCTGCGCAACCGCTGCAGCCACAGCGGAAGGCGTTTGCCCGGCCGCGATCGCGGCAGAATGAGGCTGCGGCCTGCGTTCTGACGAAAGCGGACAGCGAACAGAGGGCTGACGGCCAGACCCTGCAGCAGCCAACGCTCGGCCTCTGCCAGCGAAAGGGTGAACAGGGCGTTGACGTCCAGCGGCTGGGCGGTATCCGGAAAGCGAAAGAGCATGCCGTCGTCGTCAAACGTATATTGAAATTCGAGATGATACTGATGCGTCAGCGCCGCGGCCAGCACCATGGCCCAGGCGCCGGTGACCCGGCTGCCGAACGGCGCATGCACCACCAGATGCGGCATGGTGGTAGCATCGATGAACTGCTCCACAACCACCGTCGTGTCGGTGGGCACACGGCCGGTATGCTTTAGCTGGCGTTGCAGATAGTGATAAAGATTTTCCGCCGCCGCGGCATCGCAGTGGCAGTTCTGCTGCAGCCAGGTGACGGGATCGGACTGTTGCAGCACTTTTGCGCGCAAGGCGCCGGCGGCCGCGCAGGTGGAATAATTCTTAAACAGCGGTTCCCCTTTCCAGAACGGCGATCTCGGCAGATCGGCCTGGATCGGGCTGACGTGGATTTCGTTGCGATCGATTTTTTGAATGCGCCACTCGCTGTTACCGAGAAAAAAATGATCGCCCACCTTTGATTCAAAGACAAACTCTTCTTCCACCTCGCCTACTTTTTTCCGTTCGCCGGCCAGAACGACGGCAAAGTAGCCGCGGTCCGGTATCGTGCCGCTGTTCAACACCGCCAGCAGCCGGCTGCCGCGACGGCCGATCAGCCGGTCGTTGATCCGGTCCCAGGAAAGCCGCGGCTGCAGTCCGGTCAGCGGCGCGTCGCTGAATCGACCGGCCAGCATCTCCACGGTTTGATTGAATGCATGTTCCGTGAGCCGGCGGTAACAATGGCTCTGCCGGACCAGGCGATACAACGCCGCACGGTCCTGCGGTTCCATGGAGACCTCGGCGACGATGTGCTGAGCCAGCACGTCGAGGCAATTTTCCGGAACCGTGGTCTCTTCGATGGCCGCCTGCTGCATGGCCCGGGTCATGGCCATGCAGTCGTCCAGGTCCGCCGGATACAAGGGAATGATGCAGCCCTGAGCGCCGGCGTGAAGCAGATGGCCGCTGCGGCCGACGCGCTGCAGACCCGAGGAGACGCTCTTGGGGCTTTCAACCTGAACCACCAGATCGATGCTGCCGATGTCGATGCCCAGTTCCAGGGAGGCGGTGGCAACGACCGCAGGAACCGCGCCCTGCTTTAACCGCTCTTCAACCTCGAGGCGCAGATCGCGCGACATGCTGCCGTGGTGGGCCATAGCAAAGACCGCTTCGGCTTCACCGGTCTCCTGTTGATGCCGTTCGTTCAGTCGGCGGGTGAGCTTTTCCGCCTGACTGCGCATGGCGACAAAGATCAGTGTGGTGCGATGGCTGCGGATCAGCTGATACAGTCTTTCCACTACGGCGGGCCAGACCGAGGCATCGGGCAGATCGCCGAATTGCGGCAGCGGAGAGAGAACCGACAGGTTCATCTTTTTCGCCATGCCGCAGTCGATGATGGTCACCGGACGCGGCACAAGCTCTTCCTTTTCCGGATTCCAGATTCCGCCGCCGAGGAAAGCGGCCACAGTGGACAACGGCCGTTGGGTGGCGGACAGGCCGATGCGCTGAGGATCCCGACCGCACAGTCGACTCAGCCGTTCCAGCGACAGGCTGAGATGCACGCCGCGTTTATTGCCGCACAGGCTATGGATTTCGTCCACGATGACATACTCGAGCCGGCGAAAGAGTTCGCGGCCTTTCAGCGACGTCAACAGCAGGGAGAGGGATTCCGGCGTGGTGATGAGAATATGTGGCGGTTTGCGTAAAAGTTTTTGCCGGTCCCCGGCGGTGGTGTCGCCGGTGCGCACCGCCGCGCGGATCGGCGGCGGTTCCAGACCCTGGTCCGCGGCAGCGGCTTTGAGGCCAAGCAGCGGTTCCTGAAGATTGCGATGGATGTCGTTGTTCAGCGCTTTCAGCGGAGAAATATACAGGGTGTGGACGCCGCTGTCAAAGGATCGCGTCTCTTTGTTCAAGCTTGTGCGCAGCAGGCGATCGATGCACCATAGAAAGGCGGCGAGGGTTTTTCCTGAACCCGTGGGCGCCAGGATCAGCGTGTGCCGGCCGGCGGCGATGGCCGGCCACCCCTGTTGCTGCGGTGGACTGGCCTGTCCGTAACGGCGTTGAAACCAATCCGCAATCAGGGGATGGAAAAGAGGCTCCTCAGTGATCACGACTCCTTGCCGATATCACGATGATACGCTTGAATCGATTTGACGCCGGCTTTGCCCTTGCGTGCGGCGTGGATGCCCACGGTGGCAGCCAGGGCGGCCGTGGTGGTGGTGAGATACGGAATCTTGTACTTGATGGCTGATTTGCGGATGTAGGAATCGTCGATCTCGCTCAGCTTGCCCATGGGCGTGTTGACGATGAGCTGGATCTCGCCGTTTTTCAACGCATCGACGATGTGCGGGCGGCCTTCATAGATTTTGAGAATCTGCTGACTGCGAATGTTGTTGCGCTGGAGAAATTTCTGCGTGCCGTCCGTGGCGAGCAGTCTAAAGCCCAGGTTCTGAAAGCGCCGCGCCACTTCGAGGATCTCCTCTTTGTCGCGATCGGTTACAGTGATCAACACCGTGCCCTGGGTGGGCAGGGTCATGCCCGCTGCTTCCTGGGCTTTGTAAAAGGCCAGTCCGAAGGAATCCGCCAGTCCCAGCACCTCGCCGGTGGAGCGCATCTCCGGTCCCAGGATGGGATCCACTTCAGGAAACATGTTGAACGGGAACACGGCGGATTTGACGCCGTAATGATGAAAGGGTCTGTTCTGCAATTTGAAATCCGCCAGCTTTTTACCGAGCATGATCTGAGTGGCGATTTTGGCCATGGGAATGTTGCAGACCTTGGAGACCAGCGGCACCGTGCGCGAAGCGCGGGGATTGGCTTCGAGAATATAGACCACATCGTCGGCGATGGCGTACTGAATATTCATCAGGCCTTTCACCTTCAGCTCCTTGGCGATCTGTTTGGTGTATTTGGCGATGGTGTCCAAATGTCGTTCTTCGATGGCCACAGGAGGGATGACGCACGAGGAATCGCCCGAGTGAATGCCGGCGTATTCGATGTGCTGCATGATGGCGGGGATGAAGACCGTCTCGCCGTCCGAGATCGCATCCGCTTCCACCTCGATGGCGTTTTGGAGAAATTTATCGATGAGAATCGGCCGCTCGGGAGAAACATCCACAGCCGCGGCGATATAGCGGCGCAGCATTTTTTCGTCCAACACGATCATCATAGCCCGGCCGCCGAGCACATAGGACGGCCGCACCATCAGCGGGTAGCCGATGCGCTGCGCGATGGCCAGCGCCTGCTCGAGATCCGCCGCCATGCCGGACTCGGGCTGCGGAATGCCCATGCGGTCCATGACCTTGCGAAAACGGTCGCGGTCTTCGGCCAGATCGATGGTCTCCGGCGAAGTGCCGAGGATGGTCACGCCGGTGCGCGCCAGATCGTTGGCCAGATTCAGCGGGGTTTGGCCGCCGAACTGCACGATGACGCCGAGCGGCTTTTCCTTTTGATAGATGCTCAGCACATCCTCCAACGTCAGCGGTTCAAAGTAGAGTTTGTCGGAGGTGTCATAATCCGTGGAAACGGTCTCAGGATTGCAGTTGACCATGATGGATTCGAATCCCGCGTCGCGGATGGCAAAGGCGGCGTGCACGCAGCAGTAATCGAATTCAATGCCCTGCCCGATGCGGTTGGGTCCGCCGCCCAGCACCATGATTTTTTTGTTGTTGGTCACCGGATGCTCCTGCGGCGCCTGATAGGTCGAAAAATAGTAGGCCGCGTTTTCGACGCCGCTGACCGGCACCGCTTCCCAGGATTCGACGAGGCCGAGACGGGTACGCTGTTCGCGAATCTGATCCTCCGTCGTCCGCAGCAGACGGGCGAGATAGCGGTCGCTGAAGCCGTCCCGCTTCGCCTCAACCAGCAGGCCGTCCGGAAGCGGCCGGCCCAGGGTGGCGAGGATTTTTTCCTCCAATTGCACCAGCTCCTGCATTTGGCTGATGAACCATTTTTTGATGTTGGTCAGCCGATGAAGCTCGTCCACGGAGGCGCCCTTGCGCAGCGCTTCATACATAATGAAATGCCGTTCACTGGAGGCGGTGTTGAGCAGCGACAGCAACTCGGGTAGCTCTTTGCGGTTGAAATCGCGGGCAAAGCCCAATCCGGGGCGGCCGATCTCCAGAGAGCGGATGGCTTTCTGCAGCGCCTCTTTATAGTTTTTGCCGATGCTCATGACCTCGCCGACGGCGCGCATCTGAGTGCCGAGCTTGTCCTGCACGCCCTCAAATTTTTCGAACGCCCAGCGGGCGAATTTGACCACCACATAGTCGCCGGACGGTGTGTATTTGTCCAGGGTGCCGTCGCGCCAGTAGGGGATCTCGTCCAGGGTCAATCCGCCCGCCAGCAGGGCCGAGACAAAGGCGATGGGAAACCCGGTGGCTTTGGAGGCCAGGGCGGAGGAGCGCGAGGTGCGCGGATTGATCTCGATGACCACGACGCGGCCGCTCGCCGGATCATGGGCGAACTGAATGTTGGTGCCGCCGATGACCTGAATCGCCTCGACGATGGCGTAGGAATAACGCTGCAGTTTTTTCTGCAGCGCCGCATCGATGGTCAACATCGGCGCCGTGCAGTACGAGTCGCCGGTATGCACGCCCATGGCGTCGACGTTTTCGATAAAGCAGACCGTGATCATCTGATTCTTGGCGTCGCGCACCACCTCCAGCTCCAGTTCCTCCCAGCCGAGTACCGACTCTTCGATCAGAACCTGGTTGACGATGCTGGCCGCCAATCCCCGCGTCGCGATGGTCTGCAGCTCTTCCTTGTTGTACACCAGGCCGCCGCCGGTGCCGCCCATGGTGTAGGCGGGCCGCACCACCACAGGGTAGCCCAGTTCGTCCGCCGCCTGTTCCGCTTCCTCCAGCGAATAGACCGCCTTGCTCGCCGGCATGTCGATGCCCAACCGCTGCATGGTCTCCTTAAAGGCCGTGCGGTCCTCTCCGCGCTCGATCGCGTCGATGTTGACGCCGATCACTTGCACGCCGTATTTTTCCAGCACACCGGCCTTGGCCAGCTGTGAAGAAAGATTGAGGCCGGTCTGGCCGCCCAGGTTGGGCAACAGCGCATCCGGTCTCTCTTTTTCGATAATATAAGTGAGATACTCCAGGCTGAGCGGTTCGATGTAGGTGACGTCCGCCATGCCCGGATCGGTCATGATGGTGGCAGGGTTGGAATTTACCAGAACGATCTGGTAGCCCAGGGAGCGCAATGCCTTGCACGCTTGGGTGCCGGAGTAATCAAATTCGCAGGCCTGTCCGATCACAATGGGTCCGGAACCTATGATCAGAACTTTTTTCAGATCATCACGTTTGGGCATCGAGCAAATCCTTTCGTTGTACCGGTTCTTCCGTCAATATCCTTAACCCTGCACCAGGCTCATGGCGATACTCGCCCACTCCCACAGCCGCTGCGGCTGATAATGCACGGTGGAAATATCCTTTAAAATGATTTCAATGCAGCATCCGGACGCGGCATGGAGGAAATCCTCCAGCTCTTTTTTGGCGGCGTCCGGCCGCCAGGCCTCCCAGGCCAGCACTGCCGGGTTGGGTTTGCGTGAGAACACAAAGCCATCCCCCACTTCTCTTACTGCGCGATCGATGTTGATGCGCGGGCTCATGGAAATTTTCCGCAACCGCGGGATCGTGCGCAGCATCGTCATCTTGCCGTCCAGGGGCTCGCAGCAGCCGTAATAAACCAGACCCCAACGCTGCAGCCAGCGCATTTCATGCTGCAGAGCGAACTCTTGGTGCATAGCCTCGGATACCTCGGAAAAGATCTGGGCGGTGGCGCAGCCCCACATGTTTTCGGTCCGCACGTGCTTGGGGTTAAAGGTTTCCCCCGGCAGATCAGCGGTGTAGCCGTATCCGCCGGAGCCGACTCGCGTGTTGTCGTCGTTACGGTCGAGCAAACCGAGCGCTTGCCATTGATCCAGTTCCGCCAGCTTGGCGTCCATCAACCGGGCCATGGCGCAGTGGACCAGCTCCGGCCGGTCGATGAGGTCGGTCATGGCCTGCTCCACGCCGAACCAGCGGATCAGCTCATCCCAGGGCGCAAACCATTTGCCCTTGAAACCGATCTCGCGGACCGGCAGAATATCGCCAAAGATACTTTCCATGGCCTCATGGGCCTGCTCGGTTGCTTCACGGTCAAAGGTGACCACCGGTGTTTTTATCTTATCCACATCCTGCAGACTAGCGATCTGACGGTGAAATTGCCGTGAATAGATGTCCGAATCTTTGTCGGTTACGCGGATATCCACATCTTCACTGATGCCCAGGCCCGTGCTGTGGACAACTTTGGGACAGGCGATATAGTCATCCATGATCATGTCCACGGGCAGATGGCGCCACTGATACAGCCGGCGGCGAAGCTCCCGCTCGATGCCCTGCAGCCAGGTGGTGGAGGTTCGCAGCGTCAGTTCATCGTCCGCGTTCATCTCATGCCAGGGGATCTCGGTGATCCACACCATGGGCCGTTGCGGCTGCAGATCGTTCAGCCGGCGCCAGAGCTCCGCTTTTTCGGCCTGAACCGGCAGAGCGGCGATCTCCGCCTGCTGCGCAGCCAGCCGGCGCAGAATGTCGCGATCCTGATTCGTAACGGTCAGGTCTATGTTGGGAAGAGTTCTCATGAACAGGCGTCTCTTTGTATGATGGTCCTGCACGTGCGCATGACTCAGCGCTCCAGAAATCGTTCTTTGAAGGTCGGCTCTTCGCCGGCCAGCTTCAGGAAAACATCCAGTGGCACCACCTGGAATTGCGGGCTCAGCCGGTCCAGAATGGACTTTACTCTCTTGATGCTGCTGGACTGGCGTACATGCATGAGCAAAAAGTAGGGACGGATTTTGTTGAGCCCGGCCAACTCTTCCAGATCGGCCAGCACCTGATCATCGGCTGCGTCGGGCGCCAGATAATAATCATAGGAGATCAGCGGTCTTTTATCCTTGACGGCGAATGTGTGCGACTGGGTGTAGCCGTTGGCAAAACCGATGGCATCGGGCATGCCCTGATAAAACGCGCTGACCACTTGTTTGGTCAGATCTGAATTGCCTTCCACCATCACGCCTTCGGAATAATCCATGATTTCAAAAACGTTCAGGTCCAGTCGCTTCATCAGACTGTAGGCCAGATCGATCATGCCGGGAAGGTATTTAGGCGGAATGGCTTTGGGATACGCATAGCCGGCGCCGCCCAGCGCGCCGATAAAATAATCATTGGGCGTCGCCTGGGTGTAAAAATATTCCAGCATGGCCGGAGCCAGGTCGATGTAGTTCATCGCCACCTCCCAGGCGTAGGGAAGCTCGCCTCGGCCGGGTTGCGTCCACGCGCCCAGACCAATGCCGTCGGTCTGGATGCAGGTGATGTAGACCCGTTTCTCCGGTTTGTACGATTGGCCCGGCTTTAGGTGGTGGTTGTTCTTGAAGGTGAATCCGGGTGTGGCCTTAACCTGGGAGCTGAAACTCATATTGGGCAGAGAGTGCAATCCCTCGACGCGCAGCGCATGTCTGGAGGTCTGTTTGACCCACTGTTCTTCCAGATCTTTTTTGTACGAATGCCAGCCAAAGACAAATGAGTAGGGCTTCATCTCCGACAGCAGCGAATCAGCCAGCTGGTACTCCTCCACATCGGTCACTCTGGCGGAAAGATCGTTAAAGAACACTTTTTTGACAATACCCCAGTCGGCCACACCGGGTTTCATGACATTGCCGTGCTCACCGCCCAACCAGACGATATAGTCCCTGCTGCAGCGGTTCCAGTACTGCTTTTTCGCCCAGCGGTAGATCTGTACGTCGGATTGCCCGGTGAATCGGCCGCGGAAATCAGCCACCGGTTTGAGTCCCGCTTTTTCCACCATGGGGATCATCTCTTCGCTGACCACCGCCGCTTTTTCCAGCCCGGCCACGGTAAAGGCGACGATCAGCGAAGTGCGGACGTTTTTATCCCAGACCACATAGCCGGACACGTGATCACGAAAAGTGGTCAGCACCTGTTCTGCGGTTTTGAGCTCGGTAAAGCTGTAGCAGCGCTCCTTTTGTAAAAAGTCGAAAAAGCCCGGGCTGTAACGAAAATCCCATTTTTCCGGATATATGAAATAGAGATGGGCCCCGTCGCTGTTGGCCAATCCCTGCATGGAATGCAGGAACGCCTTTTCCGGCAGCTTGCCCTCCAAAGTCCAGTCGTCCTCCAGTCGCATAAAGCACGCCTGGCGCGTGCCGGATCGTTTCAGCGTGTAAACCGGCGATGCTTTGGGATCCCGGGTGTCACGTTGAATCGTGTAGGTCATCAGCTGTTCCAGCGGCGAAACCTGGTAGGTGTGCACGGTGTTGAGCTCCGCTTTGCCCTGAGAAGTGTTCACCTCCACCTGCTCGGTGACGGTGAGCTTGGTCGCATCTTTGTTCCAGGTGGCGGACATTTTTCGTGATCCTTCAGGGATGTTGGCCAGGCCGAGAAAGACGGTAGCCGGCGCCACCTGATGCTGCAGAGCGACGGTGTGCTTTTTACCGTTGGTGACCAGCCGCACCGTATCCTGAAAGCGGTCTCTGCTGCGGCTGCCCCATTTTTGAATCAGCGTGAGTTGATCGCCCTGGCACTGCATTTCCAGAGAAAGGGTCTGGTAGAACGAGATGGGGGTGCTTTTCTGCGGCACCAGATCCCATGATCCGCTAAAGTCCGACACAGCGCCGAGCAGCGCCGCAGGGATCAGAACAGCGAGCAGCCAAAACAGGGTACGGGTAGGCATCCGGTTACTCCTTTTCATATAAAGGGATCGCTCAAGGGGTGGCGATCCCGCTGTTCGACGCATCCGTGGGGACAGAATGGCCGAATTTTCCTAAACCAGGCTATGAACACCATTAAACAGAATGTAAGGATTTTTACCGCTCTGCTGCAAGAATAAAATGTACTAAGGGACGAGAAGAGGAATGAAGGGTGAGTGCGGTTCAGGATTCAATCACCTGCAGCAATTCCCGGTTCTTGATGGGACGGGTGATAAAGTGTGTAATGCCGTAATCCTGCGCCTGGCGCGGCATGGTCGAATCCCCCTGGTCATAGATGCCGATCAATCTCAGCTTGGGATAACGATGGCGGATCTGATGGGCCACGGAGAGACTGTCCCATGGGTCGTCCTCGTTCTGTTTGCGAACCGTCAGGTCCAAAAAAGTCAAATCCGCCTCCGTCTGATCCAGCACCTGCAGGAGATCTTGCATGTCTCGCGCCACAATCACATCATGCAGATTGCTGAGCATAAGATATATTTGCATCTCGGAGCGAAGTTCATCATTGAAAATTACGATTTTCATATTCCGCGCTGTTAATGGGTCTGTTCTGCTTTGTGCTTAAATAGCGGCAAAACAGCCCGTTTGCGGAAGGAGATCAATACAATTTTCGCAGGGTGCTGTTGCGATAATAGTGCTGCAGGATTTGCCGATAGGTAAAGCCCTTCTGGGCCATGACCGTGGCGCCCACCTGGCACAGGCCGACGCCGTGGCCCCAGCCGGCGCCGATCAGATGGAAGCGCAGGATTGCCCCGCTTTCAGCGTGGTCCCGTTCGATGTAGAAACAGGCGGAATAGAGGTGGCTTTCCGAGAGAATGCGGCGGATCGCCAGTTCCTTGCCCACCCGGATGGTTTTACGGCTGCCGATCACGTCCAGCCATTTCAGCCTGCCGGAGCAGCCGCGTTCGCCGGGTTCCAGGTCGACCAGTCTGCCGAAATCCTCGCTCAGCTTGCTTTTAATCAGAACCTCCAGCTGTTCCCGGGTATAGGTCACGCGCCAGCGGAACAACTCCCGTGTGTTGTAGGGCAGGCTGGACGAAATCTCGTATTTCAGGGTGTTGCAGTAGACGTCCGGCGTGCTGTCGATATAGGCCTGAGCGTCGCTTTCCTCGCGCAGATCCGCAGGGTGAGGCGCTTCGCCGTCCACGCCGCTGACCAGATAGGGTATGCGGCGCTGGTCCCAGACGTGCTCATAATCCTCCATGACGCCGCCGCAAATTTTTGCATACCGGGCATCGCAAACCCGGTTGTTGAAGAACAGGGTCTCTCCCTCGGTGGCGGCCGCCGCCTGCTGCGAAGCGGAGGAGACGTTAGCGATGCCGTGATAACATTGGCAGTGGTCATCGGAACAGAGGTGAAAGGGCTCGTCGTAATGATGTTTGCCCATGGTTGCCAGGATGGTGCTGCGCGCGGCCACGGTCTGCGCCTTGAGCAGCTCCGGGGGATTCTCCGCCGTCATCTCGGAAGAGTTGACGCTGATGAGGTAGGATTCAATATCGAGCTCATTGATCGCCAGCAGCGCGCCGCTGGTGTTGAACTGTATCTCCAGGCAGCCGGGCAGCTGCTGGGTCCTTTTGTGCTGCCAGTGAAACTCGATGCCCACAGTGACATCAGCCAGGGAGATGATCGCTGTGGGGTCCTGCGGCTCGATGCGCAGGCCGGTGGCAAACGTGTGTTCGCCGCAGCACAGTACGCCGGCCGCGGGGCTGACGATCTCTTTGACCACCACCGCTTCGCCGGCCGGATCATAGGAACGGCAAAAGGCCTGAGCCTGATCCAATGTTGCAAACGGTCCGGTCACGACCCAATATTCGCGGTTGTCGATAAGTTGCTGGTTGAGGGGAAGGGTCAGCCCCTGCCGCCATAGTGTGGTCTCCTGTTCTTCTTCCGCCTGGAACCGGCGCGCCTCCTCCTCGGTCTCCCGGATGGCCAGCCGCACCGCCCAGCGGATTTCCGCCGGAGTGGATTCGATTTTCTCCACGTGGTATTCGACCCCCGCCTGGCCTTTTCCCTTCTCCAGACCATCCAGGGTCATCAGGCGGAAGGGCTTATCGCAGCGAAAGCGTATCTCTTCCGCGGCTTGAATCATACCGATGCGTACGTTTGGTTTCTGTTGAGGCATATTCTTTTCCTCAAAAAATGAGTGAGGGAGCTGCGCCGGAGCGGAACAGCTGTTCAGCTGCCACTAACAGATCCTTGCTCGATCGCTCGGGCGTCGCAGGCTCTATTGAACCGGTCCACGCCCAACCATACCAGCAGCACGGCGGCGATCAGCCAATAGGAATGCACATGGATTTCTCCGCAATACCAGTTCCAAAATTCTTTCGGCAGGTTGAGCCATAAAAAAGCCAGCAGATTGTTGAGCGCATGCAGGATTACGCCGGGCCAGATGCTCTGTGATCTCCAGGCCAGATAGCCCAGGGCAAATCCTAAAAGGGCGATTTGAACCGCCCCCCAGGGATTGAAATGGATCAGGGCGAAAAAGATGGCGCTGAGTACAATGGCCGAGGCGGCGTCTTTGAACTGTTCCAGCGCGGTCAGGATCATGCCGCGAAAGAGCATCTCTTCGGCGACCGCTGCCACGACGACCGCGCCTGCGATGATCAGCAGCATCTCCTGGACCGAATCAGCGCGCATCAGCTGTTCTAATCCTTTCGCCAGCTCTTCCGGCATGGGGAAAAAATGGTTGATCAGACGATCCAGTTCGTCGGCCAGAACCACCACCCCGATGGTCACGAACAGACTGTAGAAAAAGATCGCCGGCGTCGGCAGGCCGAGGCGAAAGGTCCGGACCAACGGCAGTTTTCTTTTCACCACATACAGGATGGCGGGGACTACGATGCACAGTTCCTGCAACGCCAGCGCATAGGGCATGGGCAACAGCAGGGAGAACATCTGCGCCACCAGAATCGCCAGCACTGTAAATAGAAACAGCCGTCCCAGATCACGGGGCGTTAAAAGCGGGGGAGGCGTTTGCGAGTTCGTTTCCATGGCGTTATCGCTTTGTCAGTTCGTAGAGGGCAATGCCGGCCGCAATGGCCGCGTTCAGGGATTCCCCGCCGCCGAGGCGGGGGATGGTAAAACGGTGATCGGCCAGTTCGACCAGGTCGGCGGAGATTCCGTTGGCTTCGCTGCCGATAAGCAAAATGGTCTTTTCAGCCTTATGGACCAGCGGCGTTGCGGCATCGGTCACTGCGGCCAAAAGGCGATACCCGCGTTCCCGCAGCCGGGCGAGCGTGGGCCGCATCTCCACCTCTGTACAGCAGCTGAGATGAAAGAGGGCGCCCATGCTGGCGCGGATCACTTTGGGATTGTACAGATCCACCGAATGGCGGCTGATCAGAACGGTCTTGACGCCGAACCAATCCGCCGTGCGCAAAAGCGTGCCGAGGTTCCCCGGGTCCTGCAGTTGGTCGACGGCCAGGATCAGCCGTTCGTTCGTCAAAGCATCATCCGATTGGCAGGGGTCGGCTTTGGCGACCCGCGCGGCCACGGCCTGCGGCGTTTCGGTGTCGCACAGCCGGTCCATGTTCGCCTGAGTGGTGCGCAAGATGGGAATAGCGCGCCGGCCGGCGCGCTGCAAAAGCTGCTGCAGACGCG
>JAKJDB010000425.1 GCA_022706175.1 Candidatus Zhuqueibacterota bacterium
CGACAGGCCGGTGACCTGCACGGTCTGGCCGACCTGAATATCCCGGGCGCTCAACTCACCGACCTGCGTGTTGATGATAAACGCCTCGGTGGCGCCGATGGTGACGATGAGGTCGCCCTCCTTGAACAGATCGCCCTCTTTTTTTATGGTCTCACGTCGTCCGTCGCTGGCCTCCGGAGCCATGATCATACCGGCCACCGGCGCACGAACGACCGAAGCCTCGTAGCGGGCTTCGATCTCATCCAGTTCCTCCTTGGCATTGAAAAGCTTTAATTTGAGAACCTCGATGCGCTCCGGGCTGCCCTTTTCCATGGTCGTTTCCAGCTGCTGTTTGGCGTTCTCGAAATCATAGCCGGTTTTTTTATAGGTTGTATTGGCCTGATCGAACTCCACCCGCGGGATGATCCCCTTCTCGTACAGCTTTTTGGTCTCCTCCAGCTTCTTTTTTTCATTGCTTTCGGCGATCTTGGCCAGCTCCAGGCTGCGTTTGGCCTGCATGACCTCGAGGCTTGATTGCCAGTCCTTGAGCTGGTTGTAATTTTCCAGCAGCTCGATGTAGGCGACCCGTGCGGTGCGCACGCTCTTGGCCAGCTCTTTGGTGTCCAGTTGATAGAGGATATGGCCTTTTTCGACAAAATCGCCCTGGGTGAAATTCATTTTCACTATGGGCCCGGAGGTCTGCGCCGTCAAAGTCACCTTGGAGTAGGGCTCGAGCAGTCCGGCTACATGGATCAGCCTGGGCAACGTGTCGAGCCGGGCTTGCACGGTTTTACGGACGATCTTTTGCTCCTCCGAGACCGTGCTTTTGGGAAAGATCGTCAACCGGCTTTGAGTCGTGAGGATGATCAGCAGAATCAAAGAAAAGACCAGACCGGCGAGCAGCGCATAGAGCAGATCTTTTTTCGTCCGCCGCGCGAGTAGAATCCGATTCTGCTGCTCCATCGCAGCAGCCTGGGCCGCCAGCTTGCGCAGTTCCTGATCCGTGTTGCCCAAAGCGGCATAGGCTGCCCGGTTGCCGGCCTCGGCCGGTTTGAAAAAGACCAGCAAGAAAGGAGACTCTGCCGCCACGGCGTTGCCGGATGACAACAACGCGGTAGAGATCAGCAAACGCACGGGAGCGGTCTTCGGGCTCTGATAAAGGATCTCTTTGAGCTGATAGGTGATCTCTTTTTTCAGCCCATCGTTGATCAGTTGACTCAACTCCTGATTTTCGGTTTCATGAAAAAACAGCCAGGAATAGCTCTGCCCTTTTAACGCCTCCGGCGCCAGTCCCAAAAGCTCGCTGCACATCCGGTTCGCCGACAGGACGATGCCGTCGCGCGACAACGTCAGCACGCCGTCTTCGCAATGATTAAATACGCTTTCCAGTAAAGCATTGTTCATAACTACAATATTTCCATTCTCATTGAAATGAGGTGCATGCACGCTTTTTACAAAATCAGAATTTTTTTTCTAAAATGCAAATCGATTTTTCAACCAAGTCCAAGGCGGCAAGCGTTATTTCACCGCTCCGGCGGACAATCCTTTTACAAACGTCTTTTGCAGCAGAAGAAAGAGAAGAAAAGGCGGAAGGCTGAAAAAAATCGCGGCCGCACACATCTGGTTCCAAACCTCGGTGAACTCGCCGACGAACAGGCCGATGCCGACCGGGATGGTGCGTTTCAAATCCGAAGAGGTCAAAATCATGGAGAAGAAGAACTCGTTCCAGCTGCTCAGAAAAGCGAACAGCGCCGTGGCGCCGATGCCGGGCAGCAGCAAGGGCAGGGACACTTTGTACAATGCCCGCATATGCGAGCAGCCGTCCACCAGCGCGGCCTGTTCGATCTCCGCTGGAATGCTTTTGAAAAAGCCGTAGAGCAGCCAGATGACAAAGGGGATGATCACAGCCGTGTGCGTCAGGATCAATCCGAAAAGTGTGTCGTACAGACCCAGGCTTCGAATCAACTGAAAAAGCGGAATAATGATCGAAGAGCCGGGCAGCATCTGCGAAAGCAGGAACAGCAACAGCAACACGGTCTTGCCCCGAAAGGACAATCGCGCCAGCGCGTAGGCGGCCAGAATGCCGATGAGCAGGGAGAGCAGCGTGGCCGTACAGGCGATGTACAGGCTGTTGAGAGTAAACGTGCCGAACGGCAAAAACCGGAACATGTCCCGGTACGGCGTCAGGGACATATCCGAGGTCACCCATTTGGGCGGCAGGCTGGCCACCTGCGCCATGGGTTTCAAAGAGGTGGACAGCATCCACAGAAACGGTAAAAGAATGAGAACCGCCAACAGGGTCATAAAGCTTATCAGCAATAACTTTTTCATATCGGTTCCCTCTTTCCAAGCAGATACAGATAGACGGCGGACAGCGTCAGCAGAACGGCAAAGATGATCACAGAGAGCGCCGACCCTTTGCCGAGATCATAAAGGACGAACGAGTATTCGCGCACCAGCACCGGCAACACCATGCTGGAGTGAATGGGACCGCCGCGGGTCATGATGTACACCATGTTAAAGTCGTTAAAGCTCCAGATCAGGCCGAGCAGTAGCAGCACCACGGCCACCGATTTCAGATGGGGCATCGTGATGTGGGTGAACTTGGCGGATGAACCGGCGCCGTCGACCTCCGCCGCTTCGTACTGCTCCTGGGGAATGTTCTGCAGCGCGGCATAGAACATGATCATGGCAAACGGAAAGAACTGCCACACTCGTGCGATCATGACGCTGAGCAAAGCGGTCTGCGCCTGCCCCAGCCAGAGGATGCCGGAGGAGATCACGCCCAGACGGACCAGCAGGTGATTGACCATGCCGAACTGATCGTTGAGCAGCCATTTCCAGGCAAAGCCCGCCACCACCGGAGAGACCACCCACGGAATCATATAGATGAATTTGAAGACGCTGGTCAAACGGCCGATACGCTGATTCAACAGCATGGCCATGAACAGCCCGACCGCCATGGACACCACGGTGCCGATGACGGAATAAGAGAGCGAATTCTTCAGCGCCAGCCAGAACAGGGGATCGTTCACCACGGCGCTGTAGTTGGCCAATCCAATCCAGCCGAAATCCCGCATCATGGTGACTTTGTGCAGGCTGTTCAACAGATTCCGCCCCAGCGGATAGACCATCACAAACACGGTGAACAGGAACGCCGGCAGCACCAGCAGATAGGCCCCTCCCTTTTTCATCGCGTCTCTCCGATGATGGCGCGCATCTCATCCGCTGCAATGCGCAGGGCTTCGGCCACGCCCAGTTCGCCGATGATGGCTTTTTCACAGTACGGCGCAAGGATGTTGGAGATCATGGCGATCATCTGCGGATGATTGGGCCAGGGCACTGCATTCTCCAGCTCATGCCTGAAAAGCGGCAGATTTGGACATTTGACCTCACCGCTGTAATTCATGGCGGCGTGGGTGACCGGGATGGCGCCAAAGTCAGTGGTCACCCAGCTCAGGTCCGCCTCTGGGGAACGCATGTATTTGATGAACTCCCAGGTCTCTTGCGGATGTTTCGTCGCACTGTTGATGGCCATCATGCAAAGGTCCTGAAGCGTTGGAGCGCGATCGTACTCTTCCGCCAGGATATCCGGCACAGGTACCGGAACGATGTAAACCTTTTTATTCAATTTTCGGTCGTTCAACAGACAGGGATACCAGGGCCCTTCGATGCTCATAGCCGCCTTGTTGCCGGCGATCTGATCGGTGACGTCGGTGATGGTGTAGCCGAGAAAACCGGGGGCGATGGAATGATCGATTTGATGCA